>DATKQA010000328.1:0-7919 GCA_035523835.1 Candidatus Sulfotelmatobacter sp. | reverse complement strand
GGCCTTGCTGGCGAACTCGAGCCGCTGGTCGCGTTCCCAGTCGAGCATGTAGTCGCGGGTCAGCGGCACCGTATCGACCTTCTTGGCGAGCTGGATCTGGAAGTTGACGTGGCCGGAGTGGCGAAAGGTCGCCTCGCTGGCGGCGAGATAGAATTCCCACATGCGGCAGAAGCGCTCGTCGTAGATTTCGGCGATGCGCTTGCGGTTGGCGTTGAAGCGCCGCCGCCAGGCCTTGAGCGTCTCGGCGTAGTGCAGCCGGAGAATTTCGATGTCGGTGATGTGCAGGCCGACCCGCTCGATCACCGGCACGATCTCCGACAGCGCCGGCGAATAGCCGCCGGGGAAGATGTACTTGCGGATCCAGGCGTTGGTCGAGCCCGGCCCGTCGGCGCGGCCGATGGTGTGCAAGAGCGCGACGCCGTCGTCGGCCAAGAGGTCGCGCAGCTTCTCGAAGTAGGTGCGGTAGTGGCCGATGCCGACATGCTCGAACATGCCGACCGAGACGATGCGGTCGTAGCGGCCATATTCCTGGCGATAGTCGCGGAACTCGAAGCGCACGCGGTCGCCGAGACCGTTGTCGCGGGCGCGCCGGTTCGACACCTTGTGCTGCTCCTGGGAGAGCGTCAGGCCGGTCACGTCGGCGTCGGCGACCTGCGCCAGGTAGAGGCCGAGGCCGCCCCAGCCCGAGCCGATGTCGAGCACCTTTTGGCCGGGCTTCAGCAGGAGCTTCGAGGCGATGTGGCGCTTCTTCTGCGCCTGCGCCTGCTCCAGGCTGTCGCCGGGGCGCAGATAGTAGGCGCAGGAATATTGCCGGTCGCTGTCGAGGAACAGGTCGTAGAGGTTGTCGGAAAGATCGTAGTGATGCGCGACGTTCTGCCGGGCGCGGCGGATCGGGTTGTATTGCGCGACGCGCCGGCCGAGGCGCGACAGACCGCGCGCCATGCGGCGGAAGGATCCCGGCATGTCCCAGCCGAGATTGGCGAAGCAGAGATCGAGGAAATCGTAGATGTCGCCCTGCTCGACGCGGATCAGGCCATCCATATAGGCTTCGCCGAGCGCCAGGCCGGGATTGAGGAACACGCGCCGCGCGGTACCCTTGTCGGCAATCGCCAGCCGCACGTGCGGCGCCTTGCCGTCGCCATACTGGCGTGCGCTGCCGTCGGGACCGACCAGGGTCAAAGTCCCACGCCGCACGAAGCTCTCGAGCATGCGCCCGAGCAGATACATGCTCCGCCCCTCCCGTCCGGCGCGTCTCCCTGACGCGTCAATGACATAGGCAATGATAATAAGGCCGCGGGCAAAATCTAGTGGTGATTGGACAGGCGCCGCCGCCGGGGCGCGGCCGCCGGCCGAAATAGAAACGGCGCGGCCAGGTCGCCGCGCCGTTCTGTAACTCTTTGATCAGGCGTAGGAATCAGGTCTTCTTGGCGTCCGTCTCCGCGGCTTCTTCCGCGGTCTCCGGTTGCGGTGCGGCGCCTTCTTCGAAGAACTCCTCCGCCGCCACCGCGCCGCCGGCGGCCTGCACCTCGGCCTCGGCCTCGGAGCGGGCGACATTGACGCCGACGGTGACCGCCACTTCCGGATGCAGCGCCACCCGCACCTTGTGGATGCCGAGCGACTTGATCGGCGTGTTGAGCAGGATCTGCCGCCGGTTCACGGTGAAGCCGCCGGCGCTCACCGCATCGGCGATGTCGCGGGCATTGACCGAGCCGTAGAGCTGGGTCGATTCACTCGCCTGGCGCAGCAGGGTGACGCTCAGGCCCTCCATCTTCTTGGCCACCGCCTCGGCCTCCTGGCGGCGCGCCAGGTTACCGGCCTCGAGCTGGGCGCGCTCCACGGCGAAGCGGTCGCGGTTGGCCTTGGTGGCGCGCAGCGCCTTGTGGTGCGGCAGCAGGTAGTTGCGGGCATAGCCGTCCTTCACCCGCACCACATCGCCCATCTGGCCGAGCTTCTCCACCCGTTCGAGCAGGATGATTTCCATGGCCGGCCTCCTACTTGATCACGTAGGGCAGGAGCGCGAGCTGGCGCGCGCGCTTGATCGCCTGGGCGAGCTCGCGCTGCTTCTTGGCGCTCACCGCGGTGATGCGGCTCGGCACGATCTTGCCGCGTTCGGAGATGAAGCGCTGCAGCAGGCGCACGTCCTTGTAGTCGATCTTCGGCGCGTTCGGGCCGGAGAAGGGGCAGGTCTTGCGCCGGCGGAAGAACGGCCGCCGGCCCTGGCCGCCGCCGGCGGCAGGAGCGGCGCCGGCGCCGCCGGCAGCGGGACGGGTCGGTTGCAGGCTCATTCGGCACCTTCGGGGTTGCGGGCTTCACGCGGGGCGCGGTCCTCGCGCGGGCCGCGGTCGCCGAAACGGCCGCCGCGCTCGCCGCGGTCACGATCGCCGAAACGGCCGCCGCGCTCGCCGTCGCGGCGCGGGCGCTCGTCGCGGCTCCTGCTCTGCAGCACCGCCGAGGGGCCGGCCTCAAGCTCCTCGACGCGTACGGTCAGGTAGCGCAGCACGTCTTCGTTGATGCGCATGTTGCGCTCGAGCTCGGCGACCGCCGCCGGCGGCGCGTCGAGGTTCAGCAGCACATAATGGCCCTTGCGGTTCTTCTTGATGCGGAACGACAGGTTGCGCAGACCCCAATGTTCGGTCTTGGTGACCGTGCCGCCGTTGTTCTTGACGATTTCGCTGAATTCCGTGGCCAGGGTCTCCGCCTGCTGGCTGGAAATATCCTGACGCGCGATGAACACGTTCTCGTAGAACGCCATCCCATGCTCTCCTTCTGGCTTTTCGCGGCCGGATGCCGGCCGAACCTCTCGGCGGGCAGAACCGGCCTAGCCGGCCCGGGCCGGCAAGGAGCTATGAAGCGGCGCACTATACAGAAAATGCCCGGGGGTGCAAGCCGATAGAGATAGGGGAGGTATGCCGATGGCCTGCCTCGGCATTCGTCGGCTTGAATGGGGACAAGTCGCCGGTAGACACGGGGTGGCCGATCGTGCCGAATATATATTTCAGCCGTTGCTTGGTCGATTGCGGCTTCAGAGAAATTTTGATAACGCTTGCCGTTATTAGCGGTTAGCGTTATCGTGCAAGATGATCAGGGGTTTCGCCGACAAGCTGACGGCGGCCGTCTTTGCACGAGAGGCATCCCGCAGGTTTGGGCCGGGCGTTTCCAGAGTCGCTTTGCGCAAGCTCTTGCAGATCGACAGTGCGACGCGGCTTGAGACGCTGCGCGTGCCGCCGGGCAATCGACTGGAAGCGCTGAAAGGGGATCGTAGCGGACAGCACGGCATCCGCATCAACGATCAGTGGCGCATCTGCTTCGCTTGGCGGGATGGCGATGCCTACGACGTGGAAATCGTGGACTACCACTAGTTGGGAGCGACAGCCATGGCCAAGCGACGGAAGATGCCGCCGGTTCATCCGGGCGAAGTGCTTGCCACGGATTTTCTCGCGCCGCTGGGCGTCAGCCAGTATCGCCTGGCCAAGGCGATGAAGGTGCCGCCGCGACGCATCAACGAGATCGTGCAGGGCAAGCGCGGCATCACCGCCGACACCGCCTTGCGGCTCGGCCGCGCCTTCCGCATGGAGGCGCGCTTCTGGCTGAACCTGCAGATGCGCTACGATATGGATGTCGCCGAGGACGCCGACGCCGGCCGCATCGCCGCCGAGGTGAAGCCGGTCGCCGCCTGAGGCGCTAGACCCGCGCCGTCGGGCGGGCGGTGACGGCGGCGAACCAGCGCTTGAGGTTGGCCATGCCGTCGGGGATCGGCGTGCCGGTGTTCTTGCCGAGCAGTAGGCCGCATTGCAGGGTGATATCGGCCATGCTGTAGCGCGCGCCGGCGAGGAATTCGCGCGTCCCCAGCTCGCGGTCGAGCCAGGCCATGTTCTTCAGCACCCGCTCGCGGGCGAGTTGGCCGTAGTCGGCGAGCTGCGGGCGGCGGCCCTTCCAGAAGGCATGGGTATGCACGAACACATCGATCGCCGGCAGCATCACCTCGAGCTCGGCCCGCCGGTTCCACATTTCCACTTGCGCGCGCTCGAGCGTGGTGGCGCCAAAGAGCGGCGGCGCCGGCTGCAGTTCCTCGAAGTAGCGGCAGATGGCGACGGATTCGCTGATGATGCTGCCGTCGTCGAGCTCCAGCACCGGCATCTGGCCGAGCGGGTTCCTGGCCAGGAATTCGGGCGTGCGGTTGTCGCCCTTGGCCAGGTCGATCTCGACCACCGGCACCGAGATGCCCTTCTCGGCCAGAAAGATGCGCACGCGGCGCGGATTCGGCGCGGCCTGCAGGTTGTAGAGCTTCATCGGCGTTTCTTCTCCCTCGCTCGCTCGGCGATGATCGTAGAACAGGCGCGCGGCAAGCGATATGACGGCGAGGCCGATCAGGTCGCGTCGACATCCTCGATGCGCACACCGCGTCCGGCACGCAAGCTCGCGCGCGCCTTGTCGATGCGGCGGAGAAAGCGGGGGTCGGTTTCAATACGATAGTCGAACCAGTCGTCCTCCGATTGGAAGCCGATCAGTACGCCGGCGGGCTTGCCGTGTCGCGTAATGACGATCTCTGCCCCTTCCGCTTCGCGGAGGAAGCGCGAGAAGTCATCCTTGATGGTTGAAAGGGCAACTCGCCTCACTCTGCGTCGCCGAATTGCGCCAGCCATTCCGCTGCCTCCGCCTTTGCCACGATCGCCAAAATCTCGACTCTCTCATCGACGACATCATAGAACACTCTGACGTCGCCGATGCGAAGCCTGAATTGCGGCCGGCTTGTCCCGCGCAGCCGCCTGATGCGGCTCCGGCCGGTTTTTGTCGGTTCGTGCCGGAGATGAGTTTCAAGCGCCATCCGCACCACGGTCCGCGCGTTCGCCTTGAGCCATTTAAGGTCTTCGGCCGCTTGCGGAGCCAAGATGATGTCGAACCGCA
Source organism: Candidatus Sulfotelmatobacter sp. (assembly GCA_035523835.1). Taxonomy (GTDB): domain Bacteria; phylum Pseudomonadota; class Alphaproteobacteria; order Ferrovibrionales; family Ferrovibrionaceae; genus DASQHM01. Next base: position 3,014 of record DATKQA010000328.1, on the reverse strand, counting down.
TTCCGGCCAGACTATGGCCAGAGTTTAGCGATAGTCAATGCAACCGCGCCGGATACGATCAGGCGAGATTTGGGTGAGCCCAGCGGTAGCCGGTCGCCGGGTTGCCGGCTATAACGCAGCAAAGACGAGGGAGGCGCGCATGCTGGAACGGGTCGACCGGGTGCTGCTGGCGGTCAGGGACCGCGCCGCGGCGGCGGAGAATTTCATCAGCTTGCTCGGCGCCGCGGTCATCGCCGAGCGGCCGAGCCGCCAGCTCGGCGCGGTGCGCACCGTGCTCGCCCTCGGCGAAAGCGAGATCGAGCTGTGCCAGCCGACGGGCGCCGGGCCGGTCGCGCGCCATCTGGAGCGCTGGGGCGAGGGGCTTTACGCCGGCGGCCTGGCGGCAAGCAACATCGACCGCCTGCGGGCGCATCTCGCGGCGGAGAAGATCGCCGTGGTCGCCGAGGGCGGCCAGCTCTTTCTCGATCCGGCCGATTGCTTCGGCATGCCCCTGGTGCTGAGCCCGTACGTGCCGAAGCCGCGCCGGCCGGGTCCGGTGAACTATCTCTACGAGATCACCAACACGCTGGCTTCCGACTGGCGCCAGGCGGCGGCGCACTATGCCCGCATCTTCGGCCTCGACGCGCGCCGCTTCTCGGCGATCGGCAGCGCCCGCTTCGGCTACCAGGGCACGCTCACCCTGTTCGATCCGCCGGCGCGGCTCGACCGCATCGAACTGTCCGAGGCGCACGACACGAACTTCGCCATGGGCCGCTTCGTCGCCAAGCGCGGCGATTCGCTCTACATGTGCTATGTCGATGCCAACGACGTGCCTGATATCGTGGCGCGGCTGGAGCGGGCCGGCCAGCGCTGGACGCCGCGGAGCAAGGAAGGCGGGCCGGAGCGGCACGGCCTCTGGGTGCATCCGAGCGCGCTGTCAGGGCTGCTGCTCGGCGTCTCGCGCCGGAGCCTGGCCTGGGAATGGTCGGGCCGGCCGGAACTGGTCGAGCCCCTCGCCGCCTGAGCCCCGGCGCCGGCAGCGCCTTGACAGCGCATTGCCGCCGGCTATGACTGGCCGCTCACGATCGATGCGGGGGAACATCCAGTGACGCGCGCTTTCACCTTTCCCGGGCAGGGGTCCCAGGCGGTCGGCATGGGCCGCGAGCTTGCCGCGGCCTTTCCGGTCGCCCGCCATCTCTTCGAAGAAGTGGACGAGGCGCTGAAGCAGAAGCTCGCCCGGCTGATGTTCGAGGGGCCGGAGAGCGAGCTGATGCTGACCGAGAACGCGCAGCCGGCGCTGATGGCGGTGAGCGTCGCGGTGGTGCGCGTGCTGGAGAGCGAAGGCAATTTCCGGCTCGCCGACAAGGCCGCCTACGTGGCCGGCCATTCGCTCGGCGAATATTCGGCGCTCGCCGCCGCCGGCGCGTTCGGCGTGGCGACGGCGGCCGAGCTTCTGAAGACCCGTGGGCGGGCCATGCAGAAGGCGGTGCCGGTCGGCGTCGGCGCCATGGCGGCGCTGCTCGGCATCGATCTGGAGCCGGCGCAGGCGATCGCCCGCGAGGCGGCGCAGGGCGAGGTCTGCGCCTGCGCCAACGACAACACGCCGGGGCAGATCGTCGTCTCCGGCCACCGGGCCGCGGTCGAGCGCGCCATCGAGCTGGCCAAGGAGAAGGGCGGCAAGCGCGGCATGCTGCTGCCGGTCAGCGCGCCGTTCCATTGCTCGCTGATGCAGCCGGCGGCCGACGCGATGCGGGAGGCGCTGGCGCGGGTCACGCTGGCGCCGCCGGCGGTGCCGCTGGTCGCCAATGTCACCGCCGCCGCGGTGAGCGATCCCGAAACCATCCGCCAGCTTCTGGTGCAGCAGGTCACCGCCATGGTGCGCTGGCGCGAGAGCGTGCTCTATCTCAAGGGGCAGGGCGTCGCCACCCTGGTCGAGGTCGGCGCCGGCAAGGTGCTCACCGGCATGAACAAGCGCATCGACAAGGAACTCGCCAGCGCCTCGGTGCAGAGCCCGGCCGAGGTCGAGGCCTTCTTGAAGACGTTATAGCGTTATAGCGTTGGTGACAGCGAGGGAGTCTCGGATGTTCGATCTCAGCGGCAAGTGCGCCCTGGTCACCGGTGCCTCCGGCGGCATCGGCGGCGCCATCGCGCGGGCCTTGCACGGCCAGGGCGCCGCCGTCGCCTTGAGCGGCACCCGGCGCGAGGCGCTGCAAGGCCTGCAGGGCGAGCTCGGCGCGCGCGCCCATGTGGTGCCCTGCGACCTCGCCGACGCGGCCGAGGTCGAAAAGCTGGTCGGCGCCGCCGAGGCGGCGATGGGCCAGGTCGATATCCTGGTCAACAACGCCGGCCTGACGCGCGACCAGCTTTCGCTCCGCATGAAGGACGAGGATTGGCAGAAGGTGCTCGAGGTCAATCTCACCGCCGCCTTCCGCCTGATCCGCGGCGCGCTGCGCGGCATGATGAAGCGCCGCTTCGGCCGCGTCGTCAGCATCACCTCGGTGGTCGGCGTCACCGGCAATCCCGGCCAGGCCAATTATGCCGCCTCGAAGGCCGGGCTGATCGGCATGTCGAAGTCGCTGGCGCTCGAGGTCGCCTCGCGCGGCATCACCGTGAACTGCCTGGCGCCGGGCATGATCGCCACGCCGATGACGGATGCGCTGAACGAGGCGCAGCGCGAGCGGGTCCTGGCGCAGATCCCCGCCGGGCGGCTCGGCGCCGCCGCGGACGTGGCTGCCGGCGTGGTCTATCTGGCGAGCGGCGAGGCCGCCTACGTCACCGGCCAGACCTTGCATGTGAACGGCGGAATGGCCATGATTTGAGCCCTGACCCGGCGTCATTCCGCCAACCCGATGGCGCTTTGCACGGCGTCCGATTGTGTGGTAAGTAGCCGCACTTTTTGCGGCCGGCGGCGCGGTTGCCGACGAGGCGGCATGGCGCGGCGGCCGGAAAACCGGTGTGGAATTCGGAACTTGGTTCGGCGTCCGCCGCCGGACCGACGGCGAGCAGACCCCCTTCGGGTAATCAACCCTGACCGG
>DATKQA010000327.1:0-3336 GCA_035523835.1 Candidatus Sulfotelmatobacter sp. | reverse complement strand
GGCCTCGGCCCCGGCGATGCCGAGCCCGACGACCATCGCCAAGACGCCAATCGCCAAACGTCCCTTCATCATCGCCTCCGTGATTGAGAGCCGGCCACGCCCGGCAGACGGAGACTAGGAATCGGCGGTTACCGTAATGTGACGATCCTGTTGCGGAATTGTTGCATTCGCCGGTTGCAGCACTTTATCCACCGGCCAGTTGACGCCGCCGGCGCGATTGCGTCAATTAGCACCCATGGTGACCGACGCGCCGCGCGCGCTGAGCGATGCCGAGCGGCTCGATTGGCTGCGCTTGCTTCGCACCGACAATGTCGGACCGATCACCTTCTTTCACCTGCTGCGCCGTTACGGCACGGCGGCGGCGGCGCTGGAAGCGCTGCCCGAACTGGTGCGCCGCGGCGGCCGCGCGCAGCCGATCCGAATCTGCGCGCAGGCCGAGGCGCTGCGCGAAGCCGAGGCCACGGCGGCTGCCGGCGCCCGGCTCGTCGCCGCAGTCGAGCCGGATTATCCCCGCGCGCTGGCCGCCATCGACGACGCGCCGCCGCTCGTCAGCCTGCGCGGCCGGAGCGAGCTCCTGCGGCAGCCCTGCATCGCCGTGGTCGGCGCCCGCAATGCCTCGGCCGTCGCCGTGCGCTTCGCCCGCGACATCGCCGGCGAACTCGGGCGGCGCGGCTTCAGCATCGTCTCGGGCCTCGCCCGCGGCATCGACGGCGCGGCGCACGAAGGCTCGCTCGCGAGCGGCACCGTCGCCGTGCTCGGCGGCGGCATCGACGTGGTCTATCCTTCCGAGCACCAGGCCCTGCAGGCGAAGATTGCCGAACACGGCCTGCTGGTCGCCGAATCGCCGGTGCACACGGTGCCGCAGGCACGGCATTTCCCGCGCCGCAACCGCATCATTTCCGGCCTGTCGCTCGGCGTGCTGGTGGTCGAGGCGGCGGTGCGCTCGGGCTCGCTGATCACCGCACGCATGGCCCTGGAACAGGGCCGCGAGGTCTTCGCCGTGCCGGGTTCCCCGCTCGATCCGCGGGCGCGCGGCACCAACGACCTGATCCGCCAGGGTGCCACGCTGGTTGAAAGCGCCGACGACGTGACCAATGTCTTGAGCGGGCGCCGGCTGCAGCTTGCCGAACCTGGCTCCGGCGGGCCCGAGGCGCCGGCGGCCGCCGACGAGCGCGAGTTGGCCGCGGCCCGCCGGCTCGTGCTGGACAAGCTGACCTACGCGCCGGTCGAGGTCGACGAACTCATGCGCCAGACCGGCCTGGCGCCGGGCGCGCTGCTGACCGTGCTGCTGGAGCTGGAACTGGCCGGACGGCTCGCGCGTCACCCGGGCAATAAAGTGGCCCTGGCCTGAAAAGCCTATCCGGTCCGCGACCTGCCGGGGCCATGCTGCTAGATTCGGCAGATGAACGAAACCGCACTGCGCCACGATCGAGCCTTGCAGGACGCCATCCGCCACGACGGCTATGCCTTCGTGCAGGCGGGGCGCATGCGGGCGCTGCTCGGCGCCAGCGGCCCGCTGACCGACTGGGAGGCCTTTGCCGCAAGCTGGAACGACCTGGAGCGCGATACCTACATGGCCGATCGCGGCCGCTACCGCCGCCGCCGCCATGCCGTCTATGCGGCGACCGCGGCCGGCCCGATCGCGCGCCAGCCGCACCAGGCGCACTATCAGGGCCTGGACTACAATCCGCTCAACGGCGGCATCGCCCGCTGGTTCGAGCCGGTGGCGCCGGAGATCGGTGCCGGCGCCAGCATGAGCACCATCCTGGCCTTCTGCCGGGGCCTGTTCGGCGCTCTCGCGCCGGAGGTGCGCGCCTGGCACATCGAGACGCACCAGTTCCGCATCGAAGCCAAGCCGGACGAAAAGGGCCTGCCGACGCCCGAGGGCCTGCATCGCGACGGCGTCGACTATGTGCTGGTGCTGCTGATCGCCCGGCGCAACATCGCCAGCGGCACCACCACCACCCACGCGCTCGACCGCTCGCTGCTCGGCAGCTTCACCCTGACCGAGCCGTTCGACGCCGCGCTGGTCGACGACCGCCGGGTCTTGCACGGCGTGACCCCGGTCGAGCCGCTCGATCCCGCGCTGCCCGCCTACCGCGACGTGCTGGTCGTCACCTTCCGTAAGGCCTGACGCACGCGCCTCACCGTCACTGCGCCTTCGGCGCCCGCGAGGGGTAGCTCTTGGCCATGCCGAGCGAGGGATCGGCATGGGCGCCGTAGGGCGGGATCGGATAGCGGAGCCCGGCCTTGGCCAGCCCCTCCAGCCCCTCGATGCCACGGGCGAATTCGTCCGGCGGCATGGCCAGCAGCATCTCGTCGTCGGCAACGCCGCCGTAGCGCCGTTCGGCATAGCAGGGAATGGAGATCGAGGTCTCCCGCGTCTTCAGCGCCCGGCCCCAGGAATCGGAGCAGGCGCTCTCGCCGGTGATGGTCATGTCGTAGCGCCGGTAGCGCTTCCACTGCAGGCCATTGACGAACAGGATGGTCTGCGCCGGCGTGGCATAGAACAGCACGATATCGGGCGGGTCGAGGCGCGCGGCGCGGATCGGCGCCACCACCAGCGCCGAATAACGGCCCGCCGGCACCCGCGCCATCTGCGCCTGGTGCTGGCGTGATGCCTCCAGGTTCTCGAACCAGACGCCGTGCATGTGCTCGCCCGAGAGATAGCGCTCGCCCGGCACGTTGAGCCCGATGATGCCGCCGCAATTGCCGTTCGGCATGGGATTGTCGACGGTGATGCCGAGCGTGAAGCCGGCCATGCGGCTCTGCGTCACCATCTGGCAGGTGGTGAAGCGCAGGCCCTCGGTCGGCCGGCGCAGGCCCGGAATCCGGTCCATGTCGGCGGCGTCCTCGTAGAGCTTCATGCCGATGGCGAGGGTGCGGATGCGCAGCAGCCGGTCGAGCTTGTCGGCCAGTTTCTGCAGATTGGCCGCCGAAGTGTCGTAATCGGCGCTGGCGGCGGGCATAGTCGTGGCGACGGCGGCTTCGGTCATGCGGCGTTCCCTTCCCGGCTCTTGCCGCGCCATGATAGCCGCGGCCCCGGCCGGCGCAAATCAGGGCAGCGGAAGAATTTGCCAGGTTGCCGTCGGTATGGATCGGCGACAAAACTGGGGGATATAGTAGCGGCGGTTGCGCAGCGCGTTCATCGCCTACCCGGAGGGACGTCCATGGGATGGTGGAGCGGTTGTCGTGTCGGTCCGCTCCCCGTCGTCGCGCCCGGGATCGTCACCCTGCGCCGCACGAGGCAGGCACCGTGAGCGTCAACCTGCTGCTGCTGGTCGGCATGGTCGGCAGCCTGCTGGTGCTGGCCTGGGTGTTCTTCCTGTTCTACCG
>DATKQA010000326.1:0-3060 GCA_035523835.1 Candidatus Sulfotelmatobacter sp. | reverse complement strand
TCAGCTTCGGATGGGCGGCCATGGCGGCGATGAGCTGCTGGCGCGTCAGCTTGGCATTGTCGAGCCGCAGCGCCTTGTATTCCGCCTCGCCCCGGCGCATGGCCTCGCGCGGTTCGCGGCCCATAAGCTTGAGCATGCGGTCGAGCTCCGCCGCGGTCGGCGGCGCGTCGAGATATTCGATCACGCGCGGCTCGATGCCGCGGCTTCGCAGCAGCGCCAGGGTCTGGCGCGATTTGCTGCAGCGCGGATTGTGGTAGATGGTGACGGCCATGCGCCGAAGTATAGCCGTGACCGCAGTCCGCCGTCAGCCTCCCGGTAAGCGCGCTATGGCTGGCAGAGCCGGTCGAGGGTCTGCTGCGGGTCCGGCGTCAGGCCGGAGGGTTGCGTCTCCTGCGCGCAACCCATGGCGCCCGCTCCGGCGACGGTGAGCTGCGTCGGATCCTGCGGCTGAATGACCAGGCGCGTCGGCGGCGGCGTTACAGTCGGCGGCGGCAAGTGCAGATCGGGCAGGCCATTCGCGGCCATCGGCGCCGGTGGCAGATCGCCGACGGCGCTTTCGGCCGGCAGGGATGCTACCGAAATCATCAGCGCGATCACAAAGAACAGACCTCGATCCCGCATGGCGACCTCCGACATGGTGGAGCCTATCCATATCAATTGAGTAGCGGCGCCGCGGGTTCCCGCGACCGATGTCGGTGATTGCAATGCGACATGAGCTCCTCGCGATGCGTGCAAGGGAGCCGGGAACCGCGACGGGCGGCACGCCGTTTGGTTCCCACAGCCGAGGAGAAACCCCTTTGCGCACGCTTGCATCGCTCGCCTTCGCCGCCGCCTGGCTTGCCGCCGCTGCCGCCATGGCGGCGCCGACCAGCGCCGGTATCCCCAGTGCCGGTATCCCGATGATCGGCGACGAACCCTCGCCGCAGGTCGTCACCGTGTCATACCGCTGCGGGCCGCATTTTCACTATGTGCACGGCCACCATGCGCGCGACGGCGCCTGGATTCGCGGTCATTGCGCGCCGGATCGGCGCTGACGAGGAACCCGGCGTGATTGCTTCCGCTAGCCCCGGTCGGCTTCGGCTGCGTGCCAGGCAAGCGCATCATCCAGCCGGTCGTCGCCCCAGAAAAGTTCGCCGCGGGTGATGAAGGTCGGCGCTCCGAAGATGCCGAGTTTGCGCGCCGCGTCGGTGGCCGCGGCAAGGGCGCTGCCGATCCTGTCGGAGCCGGCGAGCGGCAGCACGCGCATCGGATCCTGGCCGATGTCACGCAGGCTTGCCGAAAGGTTCGGTTCGCTGCCGGCCGGCTCGCCGGCGACGAACCAGCGGCGATAGGTGGCGCGCGCATAGTCGGCACACCAGCCTTCCTCGCGGCCGAGGATTGCCACCCGATTGGCCAGTTCGAGCTCGGGCAGCGGATAAGGCGCCGGCACCTTGACCGGAAGGCCGTAGCGTGCCGCGCGCCGTTCCACGTCGCGCCACATATAGGCAAGTTTCACCGGTTTGGTGGTGAAGGGGATATTGTTCATTTCCAGCATGACCGCGCGGACGTTGAACGGCCGCCAGTTGAAGCGGATGCCGCTCGCCGTTTCCACCTGCGCCAGCCGCGAAATCGTCAGATAGGAGTAGGTGCTGCCGACGCTGAACCAGAAATCGATCGGGTCGTTGGGGGCCATGGTTTGGCTCCTGCAATGGCGCCTGGACAGCCGATGCTATCACCGCTGGCGGGTGTGCTGACAGTGGCGGCCTCGGCAGGATGCTGTCGCAGCCTCGGCATGGTTTGACATTTGCGACGATTGCTTTAGTCCTGCCGCCCTGTCGCGACACAATCGGATTTCCGCTCGGTGCGCTTTCGTATCGCTCTCTTGCTGTTGCTGTTATGCGGCTTGCTGGCTGCCCGCCCGGTCGTGGCGCAATCCGCCGCGTCATCGGCGGCCCCGGTGGCGGCGGCGGCCGGCGATGCGCCGGCGCCGCCGGCCTCGCCCGATGACGTCAACCGGCTGATCCGGACGCTGCAGGACCCGGCGGCGCGGGCCGATCTCGTCAAGGAGCTGCAGGCCTTGCTGGCGGCGCAGAAACAGGCGGCACCGGAGGCGCCGCTCGGCGACGAACTGGGCCAGGAGCTGCTGCGCGGCCTTTCCGATGCGCTGGCCGGCGCAAGCGAATTGCTCGGCGACGCCATCGAAGGTCTTGGCAATCCGGCCCACATCCTGCATTGGCTCGAGCACAAGATCGACGATCCCGAATGGCGCGCGGCCTGGAAGGACGCGCTGCTCAAGCTCGCCATCGTGCTCGGCGGCGGCGTTGTCGCGGGTGCCCTCGCCGGCTGGCTGGTGGCCAGGCCGATGCGCAGCCTGGCAAAGCGTACGCCGGCGCGGCCGTGGCAGCGGATCGGGCCGCTCTTCGCCCGCAGCCTGCTCGATCTGGCGCCGACGCTGGCCTTCGCCGCCGTCGCCTATGGCGCGCTGGTCGGCACGGCGCCGCACGAGCCGGCGCGGCTGGCCGCGCTCGCCATCATCAATGCCGCGCTGATCGCCAAGCTGGTACTGACCGTGGCGCGCTTCCTCATCAGTCCCTATGCGCCGGCGCTCCGCCTCGTGCCGCTGCTGGACGAGACGGCCGCCTATCTCGATATCTGGCTGCACCGCCTGGTGCTGATCGCGGTCTACGGCTTTCTGGCGCTGCAGGCCGGTGCCGCGCTCGGTATGCCGCACGGCGTGCATCTGGCGCTGTTCAATCTCTTCGGCCTGCTGTTGACCCTGCTCCTCATCGCCTTCGTGCTGCAGAACCGGCAGGCGATCGCCCGCGGCTTGCGCGGCCGGCCGGCCGAGCCGGACGAAGTGCCGGACCCGTTCCACCGGCTGCGGCACCACGCCGGCAACTACTGGCACATCTTCGCCGTCGTCTATCTCGTTGCCATCTATCTGGTATGGGCGCTCAGGGTGAAGGACGGATTCGTCTACGTCCTGCGCGGCAGCGTGACGACGCTGCTGATCCTGCTGGTCGCCGCCCTGCTCATCCGCCTCGGCCGCCGCGCCTGGGACAAGATGCTGGAAGTCAACGG
>DATKQA010000325.1:0-4066 GCA_035523835.1 Candidatus Sulfotelmatobacter sp. | reverse complement strand
GGCATCGGGCCCGAGGTGGTGCGAGAGACGCGCCGCGTGCTCGACCAGGTGGCCGCCAAGCGCAAGGTGGCGTTCGAGGTTAGCGAGGACCTGGTCGGCGGCGCCGCGATCGACAAGCATGGCACGCCGATCACCGATGCCACCATGGAGAAGGCGTTGAAGGTCGACGCGGTCCTGCTGGGCGCGGTCGGCGGGCCGAAGTGGGACGATCTCGACTTCGCCAGGAAGCCCGAGCGCGGCCTCTTGCGCCTGCGCAAGGAGATGCAGCTCTATGCCAATCTGCGCCCGGCGATGTGCTTTCCCGCACTGGCCGACGCCTCCACGCTCAAGCGCGAATATGTCGAGGGCCTCGACATCATCATCGTGCGCGAGCTGACCGGCGGCGTCTATTTCGGCGAGCCGCGCGGCATCGAGACGCTGCCCAACGGGCAGCGCCGCGGCTTCAACACTCAGGTCTATACGACGGAGGAAATTCGCCGCGTCGCCCGCGTCGCCTTCGAACTGGCTCGCAAGCGCAACAAGAAGGTCACCTCGGCCGAGAAGGCCAACGTGATGGAATCGGGCGTGCTCTGGCGCGAAGAGGTGAGCAGGCTCCACGCCGAATCCTACCGCGACGTGGAACTGCAGCATATGTACGCCGACAATTGCGCCATGCAGCTCGTGCGCAATCCCAAGCAGTTCGACGTCATCGTCACCGACAACCTGTTCGGCGACATCCTGTCGGACGTCGCGGCGATGCTGACCGGCTCGCTCGGCATGCTGCCTTCCGCCTCGCTCGGCGACATGGACAAGCATGGCCGCCGCAAGGCGCTCTACGAGCCGGTGCACGGGTCGGCGCCCGACATCGCCGGGCAGAACCTCGCCAATCCCATTGCCACCCTGCTCAGCTTCGCCATGGCGCTCCGCTACAGCTTCGATCTGGCCGACGACGCGGCGTTGATCGAGCAGGCGGTGGAGAAGGTGCTGGCCGGCGGGCTGCGCACCGCCGACATCATGCAGAAGGGCTCGGCCCGCGTCTCGACCAGTGTGATGGGCGACAGCATCATCAACGCGCTGGAGCGGCTCGCCGCCTGAGCAGGCGGCGCGTCGCGGGTCAGCGCTGCTTCAGTCGCAGCAGGGCCTCGCGGATCAGCGGCAGGCGGTCGTTGCCGAAATACATGTCGCTGCCGCCGACGAAGATGGTGGGCGAGCCGAAGCCGCCGCGGCGCATCACCTCGTCGGTATTGGCTTTGAGCCGGTCCTTGATCTTCGGCTCGGCGATGCCGGCGAAGAAGCGTTCGGCATCGACGCCCGAGCGGGCGAAGATCTGCTGCAGCACCGCATCCTGCGAAATGTCCTGGTCGTCGCCCCAATAGGCTTCGAAGACGGCGGTGGCGAAGGCGACCAGCTTGCCTTCCGCTTCCAGCAGGATGCAGCCGCGCATGGCCTTGACGCTGTTCACCGGAAAGATCGTCGGCGGCATCTTGATGCGCAGCCCGGCGATGCGCGCCCAGTCGGCCAGGTCCTTGCGCATATAGGCGGCCTTCGCCGGCACCGGCTTCTCGCGCGAGGCGTAGACGCTCGGGTTGATGGTGTTGAAGATGCCGCCGACCAGGATCGGCCGCCAGGCGATCGCGACCTTCAGCTCCGCCGCCAGCGGCTGGATGTTGTGGAAGGCGAGATAGGTCCAGGGGCTGGAACAGTCGAAGAAGAACTCGATCACCGGACTGGTCACTGATGCCTCCCTTCAGGCGAGCGCGCCGCCGTCTATGGCGATGGTCTGGCCGGTGATATTGCCGGCTTCGGCGGAACAGAGGAAGCGCACCACGGCGGCCACCTCCTCCGGCTCGGTGATGCGGCCGGTCGGCGTCTGCGCCGCCGCCGCCGCCTCGTCGTTGCCGATTTCGCGGAAGCGCTGGTAGGCCATGTCCGTCCTGACCCAGCCCGGGCAGACGGCATTGACCGTGATGCCGCGCGCGGCGACGGCGAGCGCGAGCGCGCGGGTGAAGCCGACGACGCCATGCTTGGCAGCGCTGTAGGCGGTCTGGTCGGGCGCCCCTTTCAGGCCGAGCACCGAGGCGATGTTGACGATGCGGCCGCGCCCGTCGGGCAGCAGCGGCAGCGCCGCCTTGGCGCAGAAATAGCTGCCGTGCAGGTTGGTGGCGAGGATGTCGTGCCAGAGCGCATCGTCCGTCTCCGCCGCGAGCGAATTCGCCCCGGCGAGGCCGGCATTGTTCACCAGCACCTGAAGCCCGCCATGCTCGCCGGCGATGCGCCGGAACAGGTTTCGCACCGCCGCGGCATCGCGGACATCGAGGGCGGTGAAGCCGATGCCGTCGGGCAATGGCGCGGGCGGCGGCGTGCGCGCGGCGGCGATGACCGCGTGGCCCGCGGCGGCGAGCGCCACGGCGATGGCGCGGCCGATGCCGCGCGCCCCGCCGGTGACCAGGGCGAGCGGCGCGCTCATTGCGCGGTGCCGCCGCCGTCGACGGCAAAGATGCTGCCGGTGATGAAGCTCGCGGCGTCGGACGCCAGGAAGGCCGCCGCGGCGGCGATCTCCCGCGGATCGGCAAAGCGGCCGAGCGGCGAGGCGGCACGATAGTTGGCTTCGGCGTCGCCGGAGAAGCTCGCCGGATAGCGCGCCGCCAGGTCGCGCATCACCATGTGCAGCATCGGCGTGTCGGTGCTGCCCGGCGCGATGCAGTTGAAGCGGATGTTCCGGGGCGCGAAATCCAGCGCCGCGCTTTTGGTCAATTGTCCGAGCGCCGCCTTGCTGGCGCCGTAGGCGGCGCTGAAGCGCTTGCCGATCAGCACCTGGTCGCTGGCGATGTTCACCACCGCGCCGGCGCCGCGCGCGATCATCGCCGGCAGGACCGCCTTGATCAGGATGAACGGCGCCTTGAAATTGACCGCCATCAGCCGGTCGACCTGCTCGAGCGGCGTGTCCAGGATGCTGCCGAGATCGGTCGCCCCGGCATTGTTCACCAGGATGTCGAACGGCCCCTCGGCGGCGACGATCCGCGCCGCCAGCGCGGCCAGCGCCGCGCCGTCGGCCAGATCGATCTCCGGCCGGTCCATGCCGACGACCTGCACGTCGTTGTCCGCCAGCACGTGTGCAATGGCCTGGCCGATGCCGCCCCGATGCCCGGTGACCAGGGCGCGCTTGCCGGCCAGGTCCGGATAGCGCGCCGCCCGCGCGGCGGCGGTGCCGGCTGCCGCGGCCGTCACGCCGGGGCGACGACGAAGCCGGCGCGCGGGAAATGCACATGCACCTCGCCGACGGCCGGGTCGCTGCGGCGGATGACGATCTCCTGGGCGGTGGATGCGACAAGCTCGCCCGCCACCGGGTCGCGGCCGGTATCATCGGGGGTCACCGTCACCTTCTGGCCGGGCTTGCGGCCGGCCGGATCGCCGGCGTCCTGGGCAGCGGCGGTCTCCGGCTTGGCCGCCTTGGCGGCGGCGAGCGCGTCCTTGGACGAAATCTCGGCCGGCCTGCCGTGGCCGATGGCGGCGACCCGCTCGGCCCAGGCCAGCACGCCGGGGAACTGATCGAGCGGCGATGCCTTGGCGCCGACCCGCCGCTGCACGAACCAGACGCAGTGATAGGCGGCGAGATCGGCCAGGCCGGGGGCCGCGCCGGCCAGGAAGCGGCGGCCGTCGGCCAGCGCGCTGCCGAGCCAATCCAGGTGCGCGCGCAACTGGTCGAGCTGGTAGGGCAAAATGGCCCGCATCGCCGCCGGATCGAAATTCCGGCCGGACATCTTGGCGCGGTCTTCCTTGAATTCCTTCGGCACCTGGTCGCCGAGATGGGCGAAAACCACGACGACGGCGGGCGTGAACATCGACTTTTCCGCCCACCAGGCGAGGGCGTCCTGGCTGCCGGCGCTGCCGGACGGATAGAAGCTCGGGCCGGGGTGGCGCCGCTCCAGCTCGCGCATGATGAGCTGGGTGTCGCAATAGATGTCGGCGCCGATCTGCATGACCGGCGTCTTGCGATAGCCGCCGGTCAGCGGCATCAGGTCGGGCTTCGGCATGATGTTGGGGATTTTCACCGATTGCCAGGCCAGCCCCTTGAGGCCGAGGCCGA
>DATKQA010000324.1:0-2228 GCA_035523835.1 Candidatus Sulfotelmatobacter sp. | reverse complement strand
GGCCGGCTCCGGATCGCCTTCACCACCGCGGCCTGGAACGGCTCGGCCGTGCATGCCGAATGCGTCGCCGCGGTCAACGCCGCGGCGAAGCTCTGCGAGGCGCTCGGCCACCATGTCGAGGAAGGCCGGCCCGAGTGGGACGAGGCGGCGCGCGCCGCCGCCAGCCGCATCATCACCTCGGCGCACACGCGCGCGACGCTCGAGGCGCGCGCCGCGGCGCTCGGCCGGCCGGTGACCGGGCAGGATGTCGAGCCGCTCACCTGGGCGATGGCCGAATACGGCCGCCAGGTCAGCGCCGACGCCTATGCCCGCGCCATCCCGGTGATGCACCGGATCGGCCGCATCGTCGGCCAGTTCTTCACCCGCTACGACATGCTGCTGACGCCGACCATGGCCCAGCCGCCGCACAAGCTCGGCGTGCTCAGCCTGTCCAATCCCGATGCCAGCGCCTATCTGCAGGCGATCCTCGGCACCATCGCCTTCACCTCGCCGTTCAATTCCGCAGGGAATCCCGCCATGTCGGTGCCGCTGCACTGGAGCCGGGACGGCCTGCCGATCGGCGTGCAGTTCGTCGCCCCCTTCGGCGACGAGGCCGGCCTCATCCGCCTGGCGGCCCAGCTCGAAGCGGCGCAGCCCTGGTTCGACCGCCGCCCGCCGGTTCACGGCGCGTAGGCGGCGCCGAAATTACGAGGACATAATATTTAATTCCGGCTACCGCCTACACCCCGGCCGCAATGGCCTGCGCTACCCGCTCTCGCCCGCATAGGCGCGGGCAAGCGCGCAGAAGGCCTCGACGGAGAGTTCCTCGGCGCGGGCGGTCGGCGCGATGCCGGCGGCGGCGAGGCGTGCCTCGCTGTCGGCGCCGAGCGTCTTCAGCGCCGTGCGCAGCATCTTGCGGCGCTGGCCGAAGGCGGCGGCGGTGACCCGCTCCAGCGTGCCGGCGTCGGCCGCGGCCAGCGGCGCCGCGCGCGGCACCAGCTCCACCAGGGTCGAGGTCACTTGCGGCGGCGGGGTGAAGGCGCGGGCGGGCACGTCGAACAGCCGCCGCACGCGGCAGCGCCATTGCGCCGCCACCGACAGGCGCCCGTAGGCCTTGCTGCGCGGCGCCGCGGTCAGGCGGTCGGCGACCTCCTTCTGGAACATCAGCACCAGGCGATCGAAGCGCGCCGGTGCCGGCAGCCATTTCAGCAAGAGCGCGGTGGCGATGTTGTAGGGCAGGTTGGCGACCAGCCGCGCCGGCCCGCCGCCGAGCAGCGCCGCCTCGTCGATTTCGAGCGCATCGCCCTCGATCAGGCGCAGCCGCCCGCCGGCATGGCCGGCAAGTTCGGCGAGCGCCGCCAGGCAGCGCGGATCGCGCTCCACGGCGATCACCTCGCGGGCGCCGGCGTCGAGCAGGGCGCGGGTGAGCCCGCCCGGCCCCGGCCCGATTTCGAGCACGCTCAAGCCGGCGAGCGGGCCGGCGGCGCGGGCGATGCGCGCGGTGAGATTGAGATCGAGCAGGAAGTTCTGGCCGAGCCGGCGGTCGGCGCGCAAGCCGTGGCGGGCGATCACCGCGCGCAGCGGCGGCAGCGCGCCGCCGGCCGCTTCAGCCATGCGCGGCGCGATGGCCGGCGATCTCGGCGGCGAGGCGGAGCGCGGCGATCAGGCTGTCGGGCCGGGCGGTGCCGGTGCCGGCGATGTCGAAGGCGGTGCCGTGGTCGGGCGAGGTGCGCACGATCGGCAGGCCGAGGGTGACGTTGACGCCGCCGTCGAAGTCGATGGTCTTGAGCGGGATCAGCGCCTGGTCGTGGTACATGCAGATGGCCGCGTCATAGCCGGCGCGGGCGCGGGCGTGGAACATGGTGTCGGCGGAGAGCGGCCCGCGCGCATCGATGCCGCGGCGCCTGAGTTCGGCGACCGCCGGCGCGACGATCGCCTGGTCTTCCCCGCCCAGGCTGCCGCCCTCGCCGGCATGCGGGTTGAGGCCGGCGACCGCGAGGCGCGGCGCGGCGATGGCGAAGTCGCGGCGGAGCGCCTCGGCGGTGATGGCGGCCTGCGCGACGATCGTCGCCGTGTCGAGCCTGGCCACGGCTTCGCGAAGCGGCAGGTGCACGGTGACCGGCACGACGCGCAAGCCCCGGCCGGCCAGCAGCATCACCGGCGTGGCGCCGCCGGTCAGCGCGGCGAGATATTCGGTGTGGCCGGGGTGGCGGAAGCCGGCGGCATAGAGCGCGCCCTTGTGGATCGGG
>DATKQA010000323.1:0-7298 GCA_035523835.1 Candidatus Sulfotelmatobacter sp. | reverse complement strand
CATGTCAAGGCATTTTTTGTGCAACGCACAAAAATTTAACCAAGTCGCCATAAAGGGCGGAAAACTATCGTCCTGTCATATTGTTAGCGGTGCGAACTGATAGCAAGCTAGAAGCTTGGGCCGGCGATCAGTCCATTGTTGCCGACCTCGAGCTGGAAGGCGACGTAATGCGCCCGCGGCGCCGGATCGAACGGGCCGAGGGGAATGTCGCGCGGCACGTTATAGTCGACCCCGGTCTTGTCCAGATTGAGCAGGACAGGAACGAAGGCCAGTTCCGTCAGGTCGTCCCCCGGCTCCTGCCAGGCGTAGAAATGAAAGACGCCCTGCCGGCAGGCACTGACCGTCCAGTAGTAGGCATCCGAACGCAGATAGAGACCGCTCGGCGCCGGCCGGTTGAAGCCGGACGCGGCCAGGGCCTGCCACAGGGCGTCACGCTCCGGCAGCGAGATGAAATGCTGATACACCGCCCCCCGCCAAGTGCCGAAAGGATCGCTGAGGTTGAGGGCCAGAATATTCGAGCGGTCATTGGCGCGGGCCAGGAAGATCGCGCCGGGACCGACCGGGTCGGTGGTCACGTCGTAGGTCCGCACTTGATCGGTATAGCGGCCGTTGTAGACGAACCGCAGCGCATCCGCGGCGCCGGGCTGGCAGGCGGCCCGCAGATCGGCGCCGCCGACATAGGAGAACCAGGTCAAGGTCCGGCCGACCGGGTTGAGCACCGGGCCGCCCTGGCCGGTACAGCCGAAGACCAGGGCGAGAGCGGCAAAGTTCAATAATTTCTGTAATTTACTCATGGGATTGATAGTGCCGGGTCAAGCACGCCGACGCAACGCGATTGTTCCTAAGATGGCGTGGCAAAGGATGGCTAGAAGCGCCAAATCGAATCGGTGGATAGTAAGGTTAATCGGCGCTTCTAAATTCGCGGCATGCGATGAATCTCACTTCCGGTGAAATAATCCCTAGACACAGAGTCTGCATATTTTTAGAATCTTAACCAACGGCGTGTTGAGATTTCGAGGTGGACACGACTGAGGCTTGGCGGAACGGGATTCGTCCAGGCTGCAATGTCTCAACGCCCTGCTCGTGAACGGATTGTAACAAAATGTTTCGTCGGCGCAGCGCTCATCCGGACCGTCGGCGAGCCCGTCTTAGGGGGATAGTTCCGTATGTTTAGCGCCAAATTCGCTTTCGCTGTCCGCCTGCTGCCGGCGGCCCTGCTTCTCGCCGCGACATTGTCGACGGGGCCGGCTTCGGCCGTGGAACGGCAGTCCGCCATCATCATCGATGCCGGCACCCGCGCGGTGCTCTATGCCGAGGCGCCGGACGCGCAACGCTACCCGGCCTCGCTGACCAAGATGATGACCCTCTACCTGACCTTCGACGCCATCGACCGCGGCCGGCTCAGCCTCGGGCAGCAACTGACCATGTCGCAGCATGCCGCCACCCAGCAACCCTCGGTGACCGGCCTACGCGCCGGCGAGCACCTGAGCGTCGAGCAGGCGATCATGGCGGTGACGACGAAATCGGCCAATGACGCCGCTGTGGCGCTCGGCGAGGCGGTCGGCGGCAGCGAAGACAATTTTGCCGTCCTGATGACCCAGCGGGCGAAGAGCCTGGGCATGACCAACACGGTATTTCGCAACGCCTCCGGCCTGCCCAACCGCCAGCAGCACACGACGGCGCGCGACATGGCCACCCTGGCCTTGGCGCTGTGGAACAATCACCGCCCCTACTACCATTTCTTTTCCGTGCCCGAGGTCACTATCGACGGCCATACCCTGGTGAACCACAACCACCTGCTTGGCCGCTACCAGGGCGCCGACGGGATCAAGACCGGCTATATCCACGATTCCGGCTTCAACCTCGTCGCCTCGGCCCAGCGCGACAACCGCCGGCTGATCGGCGTGGTGTTCGGCGGCATCAGCGTTTCCTCGCGCGATCACGAAATGGAGCGGCTGCTCGACCGCGGCTTCGCCCAGAACGGCGATCTGCGTTACGCCAATCGCATCGATGATGCCAATCGCATCGATGATTCGGCCAAGCTCAACAAGACCATAGCCGCGCTCAATCCGGTTCCGGCGGCGGACGCAGCGGAAGCCGGAACGCCGGTCACCGAACAGGGATCGACCAGCGCCGAGAGCGATAGCTGGTCGGTCCAGGTCGGCGCCTTCAACAAGGCGATCAAGGCCGAGAAGCAGGCGCAGCGGGCGATCAAGGCCGCGCCGAAAAACCTGCAGGCCGACAAGGTCAATGTCGAGGCCAGCCCCGATGACAGCGGCAAACTGTATCGGGCCCGCATCGCCGGCCTGACCGAGCAGGAAGCCCGCGACGCCTGCCGCCAGTTGCACCGCAAGAAGTTCATCTGCAAGCCGATCGCTCCGAACTGAGCGAACCGGGCGGCCAGCCGGCGGTTGCCGGCGGCCGGCGATCAGCGATAATCCGGCGCCTTCCCGCCCTGCCACCGGCGGGTTGAGGAAGAGTTGCATGCCGGTGCCGCTGTCATGATCGTCAACGACCGCATCCGCCTGGCGCTGCCGCTGATCGTCAAGCTGACCTTGGTCAGCGCCTTCGTCGGCGCGATCTATGGCCACTTCAGCGCCGTCGCGGCCGGCGGCACGGCTTTCGACGGCGTCCTGCGCGGCGCCGGCACCGGCGCCCTGATCGCCGCCATCCTGACCACGCTGGAAAGCCTCGGCTGGGACGCCTCGGCCGGGGCCCTTGCCCGGGCACCTTTTCTGCTGCATCTGGTCCTGAAATCGCTCGTCTATCTCCTGGTCTTCCTGTTCGCCATCGCGGCCGTGCAATGGCTGACCGCCGTCCCCTCGTCCGGCGGCGTGGTGATCGAGCGCAGCGACATCCTGTTCTGCTTCATCACCGGCTTCATCATCAATTTCCTGATGGAGATGAACCACCTGCTCGGCCAGAACGTGCTGCTGAGCTTCGTCACCGGCCGCTACTACCGGCCGCGGGTGGAAGCGCGGGTCTTCCTCATCATCGACATGAAGAATTCCACCGCCGCGGCCGAACGTCTCGGCGAGGTCGGCTTCCACCGCCTGCTCAACCGTTTCGCCAACGACCTGACCGGACCGGTGCTGCTGCACAAGGGCCAGGTGCACAAATACGTCGGCGACGAGCTGATCGTGACCTGGCTGCTGGCGGAAGGCCTGAAGGACGCGCGCTGCCTGCGCGCCTGCTTCGGCGCCAAGGCGCGCCTGGCGGCGCTCGGCCCGTCCTACGAAGAGGAATTCGGCTTCCGCGTCGAGTTCCGCGCCGGGCTGCACAGCGGCCCGGTGGTGGTGGGCGAGATGGGGTCGGTAAAGAAGGAAATCGCGCTGATCGGCGATACCATGAACACCGCCGCCCGCATCGTCGATGCCTGCCGCGACACCGGCGAGGCGGTCATCGCTTCGGCGACCCTGTTGCAGCAGCTCAGCCTGCCGCCGGATATCGCCGCCCGTCCGCTCGGGCCGGTCCGGCTCCGCGGCAAGCAGACCTCGCTCGCGCTGTTCGCGCTCGAGGCAGCGGCCGGCGCGGTCAGATCGCCGGCGGCGTAATCCCGCTCGCGGTCACTTCGGCGGTCAGCGCCGCCTTCAGACGTTCCAGGCCGGCCGGATCGCGGGCTTCGCAGCGCGCCACCAGCACCGCCTGGGTGTTCGATGCCCTGAGCAGCCACCAGCCGTCGCGGGTCGAGACGCGAACGCCGTCGGTGCCGTCGACCTTGGCGCCGGCGCGCTCGAGCCGCGCGCGCACCTCGTCGATCACGGCGAACTTGCGCGCCTCGGCGCAGTCGAAGCGAAGCTCGGGGGTATTCACCATCTGCGGCAGGCTGTCGCGCATGACCCCGACGCTCACCGTGCTGCGCGCCGCCAGGCCGAGGAAGCGTACCGCGACATAGAGCGCATCGTCGTAGCCGTAGTAGCGGTCGGCAAAGAAGATGTGCCCGCTCATCTCGCCGGCCAGCGGACTTTTGGTCTCCGCCATCTTGCTCTTGATCAGCGAATGGCCGGTCTTCCACATCAGCGGCTTGCCGCCGAGGCGGGCGATCTCGTCGAACAGCACCTGGCTGGCCTTGACATCGGCGATGATCGTGGCGCCCGGCTGGCGCGCCAGCACGTCGCGCGAGAGAAGTGCCACCAACTGGTCGCCCCAGAGGATGCGGCCGCGCTCGTCGATCACGCCGATGCGGTCACCGTCGCCGTCGAAGGCAATGCCGAAATCGCATTTCTGCTTTTGCACCGCCTCCTGGAGCTGGACCAGGTTCTTCGGCACGGTCGGATCCGGGTGATGCGCCGGGAAGGTGCCGTCGATCCGCTCGTTGAGCAGGATATGCTTGCCCGGCAGCTTCTTGACCAGGGCCTGCAAGGCGTCGCCGGTGGCGCCGTTGCCGGCGTCCCAGGCCACCTTCAGCGGCCGCGTTCCGTCATAGTCCTGCAGCAGGCGCGCGACATAGGCATCCTGCAGCGCGACGGCCTCCGTCGTGCCGGCGCCGGCGGCATAGCGGCCTTCCGCGGCGATGCGGCCGATCTCCTGGATTTGCGCGCCGAAGAACGGCTTTTTGCCCAGCATCATCTTGAAGCCGTTGAAGTCGGGCGGATTATGCGAGCCGGTGACCATGATGCCGGCGTCGGCATCGAGATGATAGACGGCAAAATAGAGCATCGGCGTCGGCCCCAGGCCGATCCGCTTCACCCGGTGGCCGCAATCGGCGAGGCCTTTGGCGACGGCGGCTTCGAGCATCGGCGACGACAGCCGGCCGTCGCAGCCGAGCGCTACGGTGCGCCCGCCCTCCCAATCGACCATGGTGCCGAAGGCGCGGCCGACGGCATAGGCATCCGCCTCCTTCAAGGTCTCGCCGACGGTGCCGCGAATATCGTATTCGCGCAGGACCGAAGCATCGAAGCGATGTTTTGCCACGGCAAATCTCCTAGCCGTTGATGGGCACGTAGGGCCGGCCGACGCAATGGTAGTCGATGCCGAGCGCGGCCATTTCCTGCGGCTTGTAGATGTTGCGCAGGTCTACCATCAGCGGGCGCCGCATCGCGCGCTTGACCTGGTCGAGCTTCAGGGCGCGGAACTGGTTCCACTCGGTCAGGATCACCAGCGCATCGGCGTCGATCATGGTGGAATAGGCATCGGCGCACCAGACCACTCCCGGCAGCAGGCGCCGCGCCTCCTCCATGCCCTCGGGATCATAGGCCCGCACCGAAGCGCCGGCGGCCTGCAGCGCCGGGATGACGTCGAGGCTCGGACTTTCGCGCATGTCGTCGGTATTCGGTTTGAAGGTCACGCCGAGCACAGCGATGGTGGCGCCCTTGACCGAGCCGCCGCTGGCGGCGATGACGCGCTCGGCCATCGCCCGCTTGCGGCGGTCGTTGATGTCGGCCACCGTCTCGACGATCTGCAGCGGCGCGCCGGCCTTGCGGGCGGTGCCGATCAGCGCGCGCGTGTCCTTGGGAAAGCACGAGCCGCCATAGCCGGGGCCGGCGTGCAGGAACTTGCGGCCGATGCGGCCGTCGAGGCCGATGCCGCGGGCGACGTCGTGCACGTCGGCGCCGACCTTCTCGCAGAGATCGGCCATCTCGTTGATGAAGGTGATCTTGGTGGCGAGAAAGGTATTGGCGGCATATTTGATCAGCTCGGCCGTCTCGAGCGCGGTGAACATCACCGGCGTCTCGATCAGGAAGAGCGGCCGGTAGAGTTCACGCAGCACATCCTGCGCGCGCTCGCTCTCGGCGCCGACCACCACCCGGTCGGGCCGCATGAAATCCTCGATCGCCGAGCCCTCGCGCAAGAATTCCGGGTTGGAGGCGACGTCGAAATCGGCATCCGGCCGCGTCTCGCGGATGATGCGCGACACCTCGCGCCCGGTGCCGACCGGAACCGTCGACTTGGTCACCACCACGGTGTACTTGTCGAGCGCCGCGGCGATCTCGCGCGTCGCCGCGAAGACATAGGTGAGATCCGCCTCGCCGTCGCCATGGCGCGACGGCGTGCCGACGGCGATGAACACCGCGCTCGCGCCCTTGACCGCCGCGCAGACGTCGTCGGAGAAGCTGAGCCGGCCGGCCCTGACGTTGCGCTCGACCAGGGCTTGCAGCCCCGGCTCGTAGATCGGGATGCGGCCGGCCCTGAGGTTCTCGACCTTCTCCCGGTCCTTGTCGACGCAGACGACCTGATGGCCGAATTCGGAAAAGCACGCGCCTGACACCAGCCCGACATAGCCGGTGCCGATCATCGCCACATCCATTTCGAAGCTCCCCCCGAGATGTTAGAGCGATTTGGCGAGATGCCGCACGTATGCCTGAACGTCGGATTTCATGTCGTCGCGCGCCAGGGCGAAGGCGATGTTGGCCTGCAGGAAGCCGACCTTGTCGCCGCAATCGAAGCGCTTGCCGGCGAAGCGGAGCCCGTGGAACGGGCCGTTGCCGATCATGCGCGCCATCGCGTCGGTCAGTTGGATCTCGTCGCCGGCGCCGCGGTCCTGCCGGTCGAGATGGGCGAAGACCTCCGGCTGGAGGATGTAGCGGCCGATCACCGCGAGCCGCGACGGCGCCTTCTCCGGCGCCGGTTTCTCGATCAGGCCCTTCACCTCGGCGAGCTTGCCGTCGTCCTTGCCGACATCGATCACGCCGTAGCGCCTGGTATGTTCGAGCGGCACTTCCATGGTGGCGACGAGATTGCCGCCGACCTTGGCCTGCTGCTCGACCATCTGCTTCAGGCACGCCGTCTCAGCCAGGATGAGGTCGTCGGCGAGCAGCACCGCGAAGGGCTCGTTGCCGACCAGGTGGCGGGCACACCAGACCGCATGGCCGAGGCCGAGCGGCTCCTGCTGGCGCGTATAGGCGACCCGGCCCGGCCGCGGCAGCCAGCGCCTGAGCGCCTCGATCTCGGCCAGCTTGCCGCGCTCGGCGAGCACGCTCTGCAGCTCGTAGGAATGGTCGAAATGATCCTCGATCGCCGTCTTGCCGCGGCCGGTCACGAAGATGAAGTCCTCGATGCCGGCCGCCTGCGCCTCCTCGACCGCATATTGGATGAGGGGCTTGTCGACGACCGGCAGCATCTCCTTGGGCATCGCCTTGGTCGCGGGCAGGAAGCGCGTGCCGAGGCCGCCGACGGGGAAGATGGCTTTGCGTATGCGCTGGCTCATGGGCTCGGCTCGGGGCGGAGGCGCTCCCTCTCGGCATGGCGGCAGGCGGAGCTTGGACGGACGGGCTGTTTTTGCCACAGGGCGGACGGGATAGCAACCCGCAGGCCCGCGGAAGGTTCCTCAGCCGCCGAGCAGGACCTCCTTCGCCTGA
>DATKQA010000322.1:0-8499 GCA_035523835.1 Candidatus Sulfotelmatobacter sp. | reverse complement strand
CAGCGCCGCCATCAGCGCCAGCCGGCAGGCCTCGGCGGACTTCTTCTGGTTGCGCTCGCAGGGGAAGATGGCCAGGAAACCGTCGCCGATGAAGCTCAGGATCTCGCCGCCGGCATCGGCCACGACGCCGGCGGTGGCGTCGAAGAAACTGTTGAGATTGTCGATATAGGCCTGGCGGCCGAGACGCTCCGCCATCTCGGTCGAGTTGCGCATGTCGCCCCAGACGATGGCAGCGCGCGAGGTCTCGCCGTCGCCGCGCTTGATCTGGCCCGACAGCACCCGCTCTCCCGCCTTGCCGCCGAGATAGGTGGAGAGCACGTTGTGCGCCAACCCGCCGCGCACCGCGGTCTTGCAGGCCACCGCCAGCGCGTTCTGCACGTAGAGCAGCGCCTCGATCTCGCTTTCGCTGAAGCCGCCCCGCTGGTCGGTGGCCCAGGAACCGAGCATGCCCTGCCCGGTCTCCCGGGCGAAGCTGGAGCGAAAGCCGAGATAGTCGGTCAATCCTTCCCGACGCAGGTCCTCGAAGATCGGAAACTCCACCGTCCCTCCGGTATCGAGCCGGCGGCGAAGATAGTCGAGATTGTGGTGCATCAGGTGGAAATAGGGGCTGCGGAGGTAGGCGTTCGGTTCCGCCGCGCCGCTCTGATGGCGATAGGCGTCGATCTGCAGTCCGTGCCCGCGGCGCCAGGTATAGCCGACCGCCCGGTAGAGCGGATGCAGCATGGAAAACGAGAATTGCACCCGCGTGATCGGCACGCCAGCGCCGTGCAGTCGCTCGCAGCAGCCGCGCGCGATCTCCTTGAGATCGGCGTCCCTGAGCGCCTGGGCCATCAGCCATTCGGCCGCGCGCTCGACCAGCGCGCGCGAGGCGGCGCCCGTCGCTTCTCCCATAAGCTCCTCGCCAAACAAGCCTTTCGCCTGCTTATCTAGGGCCTCCGGCGCGCCGTCGCAAGGTCGTCGGCGGCGCTTTGACCTGGCTGCCGGGGCCAGCCTATAGTGCCGGCATGCGTGTCCTTGGCGCGAGCGAGGTGATCGCGGCGCTCGATTTTCCCGGCTTGATCGAGGCGCTGCGCCGCAGCCTGCGCGCCCGCGAGCCCATCGGGAACTGGCAGCAGCGGACGGCCCTTCCCGCCGCCGGCGGCGAAGCCGGCGCCTTGCAGATTTCCGCCGCCTGGCAGGCCGGACGGCATTTCGGCGTCGAGCTGGCAACCGATTTCCCCGCCCCGGCCATGGCAAGCGGCACGGTGCATCACGGCGCCTATCTCCTGCTCGATCGCCGGAACGGCGAGCGGCGCGCCGTCCTCGACGGGGCGGCGCTGACGCTCCGGCGGTTGGCCGCCACCTCCGCACTGGCTGCCGCCTACCTGGCGCGGGCCGACTGCGAGCGGCTGCTGCTGATCGGCGCCACCGAGCTCGCCTCGCACCTGCTCGAGGCGCATGCCGCCGCCAGGCCGATCCGCAACGTGCTGGTCTGGGACCGCGACGTCGCCCTGGCTGCGGGGCTGGCGCGGCGCCTCACCCGCCGCACGCTCAAGGTGGCGCCGACCGAGGACCTGGAAGGCGCGGTGCGCGGCGCGCATATCGTCTGCTGCACCGGCGACCTCGGCGAGCCGGTTTTGCGCGGACACTGGCTGCCGCAGGGTGCCCACGTCGATCTCGTGCTGGGCGCCGGCGCCGATGCCCTCGCCGCCGACGACGCAACGCTCGATCGCAGCCGCTGCTATGTCGACAGGCTCGCGCCGGCATCGACGGAACGCAACACGCCGGTGAGCATCGTCACCCGCGACGGCACGCTGGTGCCGGTCGCCGGCGACCTGGCCGAACTGGTGCACGGCCGCGTCGCCGGCCGCAGCTTCACCAACCAGATCACCCTGTTCCGCTCGACCGGCCTCGGCTTTCTCGACCTGGCCGCCGCCGAGCAGGCCTTCGACAACATCGTGAACTGAGGCCGGACCGCGGGCGCGTCAAGCGCACCGTGCCCAGCGCCGACTGAACGCTAGACGCTCACCATCTTGCCCGGGTTCATGATGTTCTGCGGATCGAGCGCCTGCTTGAGCAGCCGCATCACGCTGAGCGCCTCGCCGTGCTCGGCCTGCAGGAACTTCTTCTTGCCCTCGCCGACGCCGTGCTCGCCGGTGCAGGTGCCGTCGAGCGCGATGGCGCGCATCACCAGCCGGTCGTTCAGCCGCTCGGCCTCGGCGATCTCCTCCGGCTTGGAGCGGTCGACCAGGAACACCAGGTGGAAGTTGCCGTCGCCGACATGGCCGACCAGCGGCGCCTTGAGGTAGGTCTGCGCCAGGTCCTTCTTGGTTTCGCTGATGCATTCGGCGAGCCGCGAGATCGGCACGCAGACATCGGTCGCCCACATGTGCGCGCCGGGACGCAGCGCCTGCGCCGCCCAGGCGGCATCGTGGCGCGCCTGCCAGAGCTTGTTGCGCTCCTCGCCCTGGGTCGCCCACTTGAAATCGCCGCCGCCGTTGTCGGCGGCCAGGGCCTGCACCATCTCGGCCTGCTCCTTCACGCCGGCCTCGGTGCCGTGAAACTCCAGCAGCAAGGTCGGCAGCACGGGATAGCCGAGCTTGGAATATTTGTTGATGGCGTCCATCTGCACCTCGTCGAGCAGTTCGATGCGGGCGATGGGAATGCCGGACTGGATGGTGGCGATGACCGTGTCGACGGCGCCCTCGATGGTCTGGAACGAGCAGACCGCGGCCGACATCGCCTCGGGAATGCCGTAGAGACGCAGCGTGATCTCGGTGATGACGCCGAGCGTGCCCTCCGAGCCGACATAGAGGCGGGTGAGGTCGTAGCCGGCGGAGGATTTGCGCGCCCGCCGCGCCGTGCGGATGACGCGCCCGTCCGGCAGCACCACGGTGAGGCCGAGCACGTTCTCGCGCATGGTGCCGTAGCGCACCGCATTGGTGCCGGAGGCGCGCGTCGCCGTCATGCCGCCGAGCGAGGCGTCGGCGCCGGGATCGATCGGGAAGAAGAGGCCGGTGTCGCGCAGGTATTCGTTGAGCTGCTTGCGCGTCACGCCGGGCTGCACGGTCACGTCGAGATCGGCGGCATTGACGCGCAGGACCTGGTTCATCTGGCTGAGGTCGATGCAGATGCCGCCGTGCGGCGCGGTGATGTGGCCCTCGAGCGAGGTGCCGGTGCCATAGGGAATGACCGGCGTGCCGGTATCGGCGCAGATGCGGACGATTTCCGCCACCTCCTCGGTGGAATGCGGGAAGGCAACCGCATCGGGCGCATGCGGCGTGTGCCAGGTGGTGTCGGTGCCATGATGCTCGCGCACCGCCATGGCGGTGGAAACCCGATCGCCGAGCAATTGCTTGACGCGGTCGATGGCAGGCGAAAATCGCGGCTTCGCGGCGGCGGTCGTCATGGCTCCATCCCTGGGCATGGCCAATTTTGCCCAGTCTACCCCCGTGGCAACCGGAGAGGCCAGCGGCTATAGTCCGGCGACCTCTTCTCTTCCCGCCAACAGACCGATCCGACCGATGCCCTTCGATCCCGCGCTTGCCCTGAACCGCTCCCAGGTATTGCCGGAGTGGATCGACTACAACGGCCATATGAATGTCGCCTTCTATGTCCTGGCCTTCGACAAAGCGCTCGACAGCTTCTGCGAGCGCTACGACCTGTCGCTGGATTATATGAAACGGTCCAACTGCTCGACCTTCGTGCTGGAGGCGCATGTCACCTACCAGCAGGAGGTGCTGCTGGGCGATCCCCTGCATTTCACCCTGCAGCTCCTCGACGTCGACCCGAAACGGTTGCACTACTTCATGCGCATGTACCATGCCGACAAGGGCTTCCTCGCCGCGACGTCGGAACAGCTCATGGTGCATGTCGACATGAGCGACCGGCGCGTCGCGCCGATGCCCACAGCGACCCTGGCTCGCCTGGAAGCACTCACGACCGAGCATGCCGGGCTGCCGCGGCCGGAAGAGGCCGGCCGCATCATCGGCATCCGGCGCAAGAACGCCTAGGACCATTTGCCCGATTCGCTGCCGGCGCGTCGCGGCGGCTGCGTCGGCAATTCGATCCGGCCAGGGCAAAACAGCGGAAAATGCGGCCTTTTCCCGCGGAAGATGCCGTTGCGTGCGCTGCCCTACCGCCGCCGCCGCCGCTGGGCTATATACGCTCTATGGCCATGTCCGACCCTTTCGACCTCGCCAATCTCGAGACGCCGGAACCGGCGGCGCCGGCGGCCGCGCCGCCGCCGGCCATTCTGGCCGGCCTCAACGAGGCGCAGCGCCAGGCGGTGGAGGCGACCGACGGGCCGGTGCTGGTGCTGGCCGGCGCCGGCACCGGCAAGACCCGCGTGCTGATCACGCGGCTCGCCTATATTCTCGCCCGCCGCCTCGCCTATCCCTCGCAGATCCTGGCGGTCACCTTCACCAACAAGGCGGCACGCGAGATGCGCGAGCGGGTCGGCGGGCTGATCGGCGGCGTGGTCGAGGGCATGTGGCTCGGCACCTTCCATGCCATGGCGGCGCGCATGCTCAGGCGCCATGCCGAGCTGGTGGGCCTGAAAAGCAACTTCACCATCCTGGACACCGACGACCAGCACCGGCTGCTGAAACAGATCCTGCAGGCCGAAGGGATCGACGACAAGCGCTGGCCGCCCCGCGCGCTCGCCGCAATCATCGACCGCTGGAAGGACAAGGGCCTGGCGCCGGACAAGGTGCAGGCGCACAAGGCGCCGGCGGAGGACGGCGAGGGCTTCGCCGAAGGCCGCGCCGCGGCGCTCTACGCGCAATACCAGGAGCGGCTGGTGCAGCTCAACGCCTGTGATTTCGGCGACCTGATGCTGCACATGCTGACCATCTTCGCGGCTTCGCCCGAGGTGCTGCAGACCTGGCAGCGGCGCTTCCGCTACATCCTGGTGGACGAATATCAGGATACCAATCTGGCGCAGTACCTCTGGCTCCGACTGCTGGCGCAGACGAACAAGAACATCTGCTGCGTCGGCGACGACGACCAGTCGATCTATGGCTGGCGCGGCGCCGAAGTCGGCAACATCCTCCGCTTCGAGAGCGATTTCGACGGCGCACGGGTCATCCGGCTGGAGCGCAACTACCGCTCCACGCCGCACATCCTCGGCGCCGCCTCCGGCATCATCGCCAAGAACGAGCACCGGCTCGGCAAGACCTTGTGGACCGATCTCAATCACGGCGAAAAGCTCACCGTGCGCGGCGTCTGGGACGGGTCGGAAGAAGCGCGCGTGGTCGGCGAACAGGTGGAGGCGTTCCAGCGCGACAAGCAGCCGCTCGCGGAGATGGCCATCCTGGTGCGCGCCGGCTTTCAGACTCGCGAATTCGAGGAGCGCTTCATCACCCTCGGCGTGCCCTATCGCGTCATCGGCGGCCTGCGCTTCTACGAACGGGCGGAGATCCGCGACGCCATTGCCTATTTCCGCGTGGTGGTGCAGCCGGACGACGATCTCGCCTTCGAGCGCATCATCAACGTGCCGAAGCGCGGCCTGGCGGAGGCCACGCTCCAGGCGCTCTATCGGGCCGCCCGTGCCGGCAACGGCTCGCTCAGCCGGGCTGCCGAACTGCTGGTCAATACCGACGATCTGAAGCCGAAGCCCAGGTCGAGTCTCCGCGAACTGCTGGCGGGCTTCGCCCGCTGGCGGTCGCTGCTCGACGCCATGCCGCATTCCGAGCTCGCCGAAACCATCCTCGACGAGAGCGGCTATACCGCCATGTGGCAGCAGGACAAGTCGGTGGAAGCGCCGGGCCGGCTGGAAAACCTGAAGGAGCTGGTGCGGGCGCTGGAGCAGTTCGAGAATCTCGCCGGCTTTCTCGAACACGTCTCGCTGGTGATGGAGAACGACAGCCGCGAATTCGAGGACATGATCAACCTGATGACCCTGCATTCGGCGAAGGGCCTCGAATTCGATACCGTGTTCCTGCCCGGCTGGGAGGAGGGCCTGTTTCCGCACCAGCGTGCGCTGGAGCAGGGCGGCGTCGCCGGCCTGGAGGAGGAACGCCGCCTCGCCTATGTCGGCATCACCCGCGCCCGCAAGCGCTGCCTGATCTCCTTCGCCGCCAATCGCCGCGTCTTCAACCAATGGCAAAGCTCGGTGCCGAGCCGCTTCATCGACGAACTGCCGCCGGAGCACGTGGAGCGCGCCGCCGAGCAGGGCCTCTATGGTTACGGCGGTCTCGGCGGTTCAGGCCACGGCAGTTTCGTCTATGATGCGCCCTGGCTTGCCGCCGAGCGGCGCATGGCGGCCTCGGGCTATCGCGGCGGCATCAGCCGCACCATCGAAGGCACGGCGAAACGGCTCGACGACGATGCCCCGGCCCGCGCCTTCCAGGCGGGCGCCCGCATCTTTCACCAGAAGTTCGGCTATGGCCGCATCCTGCACGTGGACGCCGACCGGCTGGAGATCGATTTCGAGAAGGCCGGGCGCAAGAAGGTGGTCGCCAGCTTCGTCGAACCGGCGTGACCAGCCGCCCGGAACCTTCGCTCTGGCAGGTCGCTGTCATCACCGCTCGCGAGAACGTGGCGCTGGTCGAGGCGACGCTGGAAGGCGATGCCTTGTCGATCGCGAGCTTCGAGGCCGTGCCGGACGGGCGCGCCTGGCGCATCGAGGCGCTCTTCGATGCGCCGCCGGACCGCGAAGCGCTGGCCCAGGCGGTCGAGACGCTCGCCTACCGGCTGAGCATCGCGCCGCTGGCGAAAAAGAACTGGATTGCCGAGTCCCGGCGCCAGCTAAAGCCCGTCGCCGCCGGCCGCTACTACGTGCATGGCGCGCACGATCCGCGGCATCCGTCGCCGTCGCGCGTCGACCTGCAGATCGATGCGGGACAGGCCTTCGGCACCGGCCGGCACGCCAGCACGCATGGCTGCCTGCTGGCCCTGGATTTCCTGGCGAAGCGCTGTCGCCGGCCGCGCCTGCTCGATCTCGGCTGCGGCTCCGGCATCCTGGCGCTGGCGGCGGCGCGCACCTGGCTTGTTCCGGTGCTGGCGAGCGACATCGATCACCTCGCCGTCAAGGTCGCACGCGAAAACGCCAGGCTGAACCGCCTGCGCCACCTGTTCGGCGCCGTCGCCGCCGCCGGCTTCCGCCACCCGACCATTCGCGCCCGGGCACCATTCGATATCATCCTCGGCAACATCCTGGCGCGGCCGCTGGTCCGCCTGGCGCCGGCCATGCGCCGCCACCTGGCGCCGGGCGGCATGGTGGTGCTCTCGGGCCTCTTGACCGCACAGGAGGCACAGGTGCTGAACGCCTATCGCGCGCAGCGCTTCCGCCTGCTGCGCCGCTTCGCCCGCGACGGCTGGCACACGCTGCTATTGAAAGGCTAGCGGACCGGCGCGGTCACCACCAGCAGCAGGCCGAACAACACCAGCATCCCGCCGAACACCAGGGCCGCCGTGACCGGCTCGCCGAGCCAGAGCGTCGAGACCACCACGCCGAGCACGGGCACGCCGAGAAAGCCGACCGAGCTGGTCACCGTCGGCAAGGCCCGCGCCGCCGATGTCGCACCCCACGAGCCGAGCGGGCCGGCGATCACGCCGACATAGAAGAGCGACAAGAGCTCCGGCGCCGTCGCGTCGATACGGCCGTGCGGCTCGGCGATGAAGGCGAAGAGACCAAGCAGCACGGTTGCCAATAGAAGCTGCCAGGGCAGCACCTGCATGGGCGAGAGCCGCCAGACATGACGCCGGGCGTGAAAGATCGCCACCGCCCAGGCGAGCGCCGCCAGAAGCAGGAAACCGTAACCGCCGAGGGTGCCGAGCCCGGCCCAGTCGATGCGCGAAGGATCGAGCAGCACGACGATGCCGGCGAGGCCGGCGAGCGCGCCGGCAATGCGGCGCCAGCCGATCGGTTCGCCCGACAGCGCCGCCAGCGGCACCAGCCACAGGCTGGTGGTATAGGCGAGCAGCACCGACCGGCCGGCCGGCACGAGCCTCAGCCCGAGCAGGCTGAAGGCGAAGAAGCAGGTAAGCTGCAGCACGCCGATGGAAACGATGATCGGCCAGTCGCTGCGTGTCGGACGGCGCAACCGCCCGAGCGCCGCGAGCATGGCAAAAGAGACGATGGTGCCGAGGCCGGCGCGGGCGGCAGCAAACCAGATCGGCGTCGCACCGACGAGGCCGATCTTCATGACCGGCCAGGCGGTGCCGAACAGCAGCACGACCAGGCCGAGCAGGCCGAGCGTGCGCCGACGCTCGCTGATGACCGTCCCGCCGCTCATGGCGCCACGTCATGCTGCAGCTCGAGGCGCAGGCTCCCGCTCATGTCCGGCTCCACCGCTCCGTCGCGCCCCAAGCTAGCCGCAAAAAGCGCAGGGCGGCAGGCCATGCCTGCCGCCCCGAGACAGCGCTTGCGCAGCTTCAGCCGATCAGCGGAGTTCGGGATCGAATGACGACCGCCCATCGCCGTCGCCGGCGATGCTGGCCTCGATCCGGCTGCGCGACAGGCCGATGTCCTTGAGCAGGCGGTCGTCGAGCGCCATCAGTTCGGCATAGGCCTGC
>DATKQA010000321.1:0-7860 GCA_035523835.1 Candidatus Sulfotelmatobacter sp. | reverse complement strand
TGGCCCCGGACCGGCGGCGAGTTTTAGGGCCTCGGCCCGCCCCCGTCAAGGCGCGTCGCGCCGGCGCGGTATGAACCGAGGTTCATTTCATCATGCAGGCCGCCTCGGGGTTGCAGGGCGGGAAAGCCCGGCAATTTCAACGGCGCCGGGTCACAGCTTGGTCACCGCCGTCCCCCCTTGCTCACTGGCCTTCGGGCCGGCCCCTGCGCAAGTAAGCAGATGGTATCCCCGGTATCGAGGTTGGACGACCATGGCCACCGCTCCGCACATCGAACCGCATCTGGCGCCGCGCCTCGGGCGGCCCGAACCGCAGGACGCGCCGCGACCGCAGCAGGATGCGGCAGCGCCGCAGGACGTGCCGCGACCGCAGCAGGATGCGCCGCGACCGCAGCAGGATGCGGCACCGCCGCGCCCCGAGCTCAATCTCGAGACGGCGCCCTGGCTGCTCGACGACGAGCCGCCGGTCCGGGCGAGCCGGGTCGGCCTCACCACCTATGTCCTGCTCGGCATCATGATCGCCGGCGGCGTCGCCTTCGCCTGGAACTACCTGCCCGTCGGGCCCAAGCGGACGGTCGTGCCGCATGCGGTGGCGGCGGCGCCGACCTTGCCGAAGCCAGACGCCGGCAAGCCGATCCTGCCGGCCGGCCCCACGGCGCCGGTCCGTAATGCCAACCTGATCCAATCGAACCCGATGCCGGTGCCGCCGGCAACCGCCAGCCGGACGCCGCTGCCCGAGCCTGCCGCCGCGCCGGCGCCGGCCGCCGTCCCCGCGCCGGCCGCGCCCTTGCCGCGGGTGGCGCCGGCGCCCGACCGATCCGCCGCGCTGACCCCGGCTGTGCCGCCGGCACCACCGCCGAGCCCGCCGGGCGCCAACCGGCCGCTGTCGCTGCTGCCGCCGCACGCGGTCGCCAGCAATCCGCCGCCGGCCCCGAAATCGGCGCCGGAAGCCGAGCGTCACTTCGCCCGCGCCGCGGCAGCGCCGGCCGCGCGGCACGATGACGACGACATATCCTCGTTGCCGCCGTCGCGCGACCCGCTGCTCGCCTGGCCGCCGCGCCCACCGGTGCTGGCGCCGCCACCGCCGAACCAGGCGACGGCGGCAACCATGGATTCCCGCGATCCCGAACTCGGCAGCGTGCCGGACACGGTGACGCCGGATTCGCGCGATCCGCTGCTGGCGCACCGCCAGCCGAACGCCGCCTACGATCAGAACTAAACAAACTAAAGGTAGCGCAGCCAGAGATAGAGCTGGCAGATGAGGATGCTTCCGGCGGCCAGCGGCGCGGCATAGCGGGAATAGGCGCCGAAGCCGAAGGCGACGCCGTTCTTCTGCGCGATGCCGGCGACGGTCAGGTTGGCCGAGGCGCCGATGAGCGTGCCGTTGCCGCCGAGGCAGGCGCCGAGCGAGAGCGCGCACCAGAGCGGCAGCAGCGCCGCCTCGCCGCCGAGGCCGGGCGCGATCGCCTTGATCAGCGGGATCATGGCGGCGACGAAGGGGATATTGTCGATGATCGCCGACAGGATCGCCGAGGCCCATAGCACGGCGAAGACGGCGACGGTCAGGTTGCCGCCGGCCACCTCGACCAGGTAGCGCGCCGCGATGCGCAAGGTGCCGGTCACTTCCAGGCCGTGCACGGTGATGAAGAGCCCGGTGAAGAAGAAGATGGTGATCCAGTCGATGTCGCCGTAGGTGGCGGCGATATTGACGCTCTGCTGTTCGCGATGGTGCGCCAGATTGTCGAGCAGCATGAGCGCGGCGGCGCCGACGAGCGCGATGGTGCCCGCCTCCAGGCCAAGCGGCCGCGCCAGCACGAAGAGCACCAGCACCACGGCGAAGACCGCGAGCGATTGCCCGAGCAGCCGCCGATCGGTGATCGCCGCCGCCGCCTGCATCGCCATCACCGCGGCGCGCGCCGCCGCCTCCGCGGCGAGGCGCCGACCCCACAAGAGATGCACCGCGAACGTCTGCGCCGCCAGCACGACGACGACGATCGGCAGCAGGTGCACGAGGAAGTCGTTGAAGCTGAGCCCGGCGGCGGAGCCGATCATGATGTTCGGCGGATCGCCGACCAGGGTCGCGGTGCCGCCGATGTTCGAGGCCATGACCTCGGCAAACAGGAAGGGAAACGGCGGCACGCGCAGGCGCGCGGCGATGCCGAGCGTGACCGGCGCCACCAGCAGCACGGTGGTGACGTTGTCGAGCAGCGCCGAGATGACCGCGGTGACCAGGGCGAGCAGGCAGAGAATGCCCGCCGGCGACGCCTTGGCCCGCTGCGCCGACCAGATGGCCAGGAACTCGAAGATGCCGGAGCGACGGGCGATCGACACCAGCACCATCATGCCGGTGAGCAGCGCCAGAGTGTTGAAATCGATGCCGCGGACGGCCTCGGCCTGGTCGAGCACGCCGCTCAGGATCATGGCGCCGCCGCCGAGGAGGGCGATGATCGAGCGGTCGAAGCGATCGGCCATGACCAGGACGTAGGTCGTCAGCAGGATGAGCCCGGCGACCAGGATCGGGTTCAGTCCGAAGATGACCTGTGAGATAGCCGCCTCCCCCTTCCGCCGCGCCGCGGCCGCCGACCCCGGCCGCACTTTAGTCAATGTCGCGACATCCGTCCGGTGCAAATCGGCGCGGCGCCGACCAGAGGACGCGGCCGGATCAGACCCTAGTGCCGGCTGCGCGGCGGTGTCATATTGGCGCCAACGGGCGAAACATCCGCTCGAGCAAGGGGAGAGGAATTCTTGCGGGTACTGCTGTCGCTATGCCGCCTCATTGACGCGGTCAATGAGCGCATCGGCAAAGCCGTGTCGTGGCTCGTGCTCGCCGCGGTCGCCATCAGCGCCATCAATGCGGCCGTGCGCTACCTGTTCGACACCAGCTCCAATGCCTGGCTGGAGCTGCAATGGTATCTGTTTTCCGCCGTGTTCCTGCTCTGCGCCGGCTATACGCTGCTGCGCAACGAGCATATCCGCATCGACATCGTCACCGGCCGGCTGTCGCCCAGGACGCGCGCCTGGATCGACATCCTGGGCGGGGTGTTCTTCCTGCTGCCGATGGCGCTGATCATCATGTGGCTGTCGGTGCCGCTGCTCGAGGATTCCTACGTCCGCCACGAGATCTCGAGCAACGCCGGCGGCCTGCTGCGCTGGCCGGTCAAGCTGCTGATCCCGGTCGGCTTCGCGCTGCTGTCGCTGCAGGGCCTGTCGGAGATCGTCAAACGCGCCGCCTTCATCGCCGGCATGATTCCCGATCCTGCCGGCCGCAAGACGCACGGCGGGGAGAGCGAAATGCCGGCGGAGCACGTGTGATGGCCTTCCTGGTCGCCAATCTAGCGCCGCTGATGTTCGTGGCGCTGATCTTCCTTCTGCTGATCGGCTATCCCGTCGCCTTCTCGCTGGCGGCGAACGGTCTGATCTTCGGCCTGGTCGGCTATGAGCTCGGCCTGCTGCAGCCGGAACTGTTCCAGGCCTTGCCGGAGCGCGTCTACGGCATCATGCAGAACGACACGCTGCTGGCGATTCCCTTCTTCACCTTCATGGGATTGATTCTCGAACGCAGCGGCATGGCCGAGGACCTGCTCGATACCGTCGGCCAGTTGTTCGGACCCTTGCGCGGCGGCCTGGCCTTTGCGGTGATTTTCGTCGGCGCGCTGCTGGCGGCGACCACCGGCGTCGTCGCCGCGTCGGTGATTTCCATGGGCCTGATCTCGCTGCCGATCATGCTGCGCTACGGCTACGACCGCCGCCTCGCCGCCGGCGTCATCGCCGCCTCGGGCACCCTGGCGCAGATCATTCCGCCGAGCCTGGTGCTGATCGTGATGGCCGACCAGCTCGGCCGCTCGGTCGGCGACATGTACGCCGGCGCCTTCATCCCGGGCATCCTGCTCGCCTGCCTCTATGGCGGCTACGTGCTGGTGATCAGCATCGTCCGGCCGAAGTCCGCCCCGGCACTGCCGCCCGAGGCGATCACCATCCGCGACGCCAGCGGCAAGGCCGGCTACCGGTCGCTCATGGTGATCGTTGTGCTGGCCGGCGCCGGCGGCTGGGGGCTGACCTGGTACCTGCATCCGATCTGGGCCGCCGCCTCGGCCGCCGCCGCCGCCTATGCGCTGGCGCTCGCCGACAAGTTCCTCTCGCTCGGCATCCTCAGCCGGCTGACCCGGCAGGTCATCATCGTGATGATGCCGCCGCTGGCGCTGATCTTCCTGGTGCTGGGCACCATCTTCCTCGGCATCGCCACGCCGACGGAGGGCGGCGCGATGGGCGCCAGCGGCGCCATCGCCATGGCGCTCGCCAACCGGCGGCTCGACTGGTCGCTGCTGCGCCAGGCCATGGACACCACGGCGAAGCTGTCTTCCTTCGTGGTGTTCATCCTGGTCGGCTCGACCGTCTTCAGCCTGGTGTTCCGCGGCGTCAACGGCGACCTCTGGGTGGAGAATCTGCTGACCAGCCTGCCGGGCGGCCAAGTCGGCTTCCTGATCGTGGTCAACCTGCTCTGCTTCGTGCTGGCCTTCTTCCTGGATTTCTTCGAGCTCGCCTTCATCGTCGTGCCGCTGCTCGGGCCGGCGGCGGAAAAGCTCGGCATCAACCTGATCTGGTTCGGCGTGCTGCTCGGCGTGAACATGCAGACCTCGTTCATGCATCCGCCGTTCGGTTTCGCGCTGTTCTATCTGCGCAGCGTCGCCCCAGCCAAGGAATACGTCGACAAGCTGACGCGGCGCGTGATCGACGGCATCGCCACCAGCCAGATCTATTGGGGCGCGATTCCCTTCGTCGCCATCCAGCTCATCATGGTCGGCCTCATCATCGGCTTCCCGACCCTGGTGCTGAGCGGCATCGACAGCGGGCCCAAGGTCGATCCGAACAAGGTGCAGATCCAGATCCAGGAGAACGACCAGGGACCGCAGCAGATCGAGATCAAGTAGCGGCCGCGCAAAAAAAGAGGCCCCGCCTCGGCGGGGCCTCGCTTGCCCAAACGTCCGGTCCGCTTCAGGCCTTGTAGGGATGCGCGTACATGTAGTTGTCGTACTGCTGCTCCTCGACGCGGAACCAGAGCTGCTCCTCGGCCAGAAACTTCTTCCACGGCTCGTAGATATTCTTGAACTTCGGATTCTTCGCCGCCGTCTCGTCGTAGAGCTCGTGCGCCGCCTTCTGGCAGGCCTCGAGAATTTCCTTGGAGAAGGGACGGAGCTGCGTGCCGTTGGCGACCAGCCGGCGCAGCGCGGCGGGATTGTCGGCGTCGTACTTCGCCGTCATCCACATGTTGGCCTCGGCGCAGGCGGTCTCCAGGATCGCCTGGTAGGCCTTCGGCAGCTTGGCGAACTGGTCCTTGTTGACATAGGCCGAGAGCTGCGCGTTGCCCTCCCACCAGCCGGGGTAATAGTAGTATTTCGCCACCTTGTAGAAGCCGAGCTTCTCGTCGTCATAGGGGCCGACCCATTCGGCGGCGTCGATCGTGCCCTTTTCCAGCGACGGATAGATGTCGCCGCCGGCGATCATCTGCGGCACCACGCCGAGCTTGGTGAGCACCGACCCGGCCCAGCCGCCGATGCGGAACTTGAGCCCTTTCAGGTCCTCGACGGTCTTGATTTCCTTGCGGTACCAGCCGCCCATCTGCGCCCCGGTATTGCCGGCCGGGATATTGACGACGTTGTAGCCGCTGAAGAAGTCGCGCATCAGCGCCATGCCGCCGCCGTGCCACATCCAGGCGTTCTGCATGCGGGTGTTCATGCCGAAGGGCACGGTGGTGTCGAAGGTGAAGGTCGGATCCTTGCCGACGTAGTAGTAGCTCGCCGTATGGCCCATCTCGACGGTGTTGTTGCCGACCGCGTCGAGCACCTGCAGCGCCGGCACGATCTCGCCGCCGGCGAAGGCGCGGATCTGGAACTTGCCGTCAGTCATCTCGCCGACGCGCTTGGCCAGGTACTCGGCGCCGCCGAACAGGGTGTCCAGGCTCTTCGGCCAACTGCAGGCCATGCGCCATTTGATCTCCGGCTGGCTTTGCGCGATGGCCGGCGCCGCGATGGCGCTGCCCGCCAGGCCGATCCCTGCCGTCTGCAAGAACATGCGTCTCTTCATGGGTCCCTCCGTCTTTGCCCTTTGTTGATTGGCCGGCCGATTTTCCCGATACCCCGGCGCACCGCATCCAAGCCGGCAAATAATACATGGCTTTGGTGAGGATCACAGTGCGTCGGCGTCGCCGAGAAAGCGCACGAGCAGGCTCCGCGCCGCGGCCGAGGGCGCGAGCCTGCCGTCGGCGACCGCCGCTTCCAGCGCCGGCAGTTCGGCGGCGACCGCGGGATGCTGGCGAAAGCCGGCGGCGAGGCCTTCGCTGAGCTCGCTCCACAGCCAGGCCTTGGCCTGCTCGGCGCGGCGCCGGCCAAGCTCGCCCGCCGCCTCGAGCGCGCGGCGATGTTCGGCGATCGCCTCCCACACCTCCGCCATGCCGCTCTGCTCCACCGCCGAGGCGAGCAGCACCCTGGCCGACCAGGCCGGGCTCTTCGGCCGCATCAGGTGCAGCGCGGCGCGATAGTCGGCGGCGGCGAGCCGCGCCGGCTTGAGCAGCTCGCCGTCGGCCTTGTTGACGACGACGAGGTCGGCCAGCTCCATGATGCCGCGCTTGATGCCCTGCAATTCGTCGCCGCCGCCCGGCGCCAGCAGCAGCAGGAACAGGTCGACCATGTCGGCCACCGCCGTCTCCGACTGGCCGACGCCGACGGTTTCCACCAGCACCACGTCGAAGCCGGCCGCCTCCACCAGCAGCATGGCCTCGCGCGTGCGCCGCGCCACGCCGCCGAGCGTGCCGCCGGCGGGCGAGGGCCGGATGAAGGCGGCGGGATCGCGCGCCAGGTCGGTCATGCGCGTCTTGTCGCCGAGGATCGAGCCGCCGCTCCGTGCCGAGGAAGGATCGACCGCCAGCACGGCGACGCGATGGCCGGCCGCGGTGAGATGCCGGCCGAAGGCTTCGATGAAGGTGGATTTGCCGACCCCCGGCGTGCCGGTGACGCCGATGCGCATGGCGCCGCCGGTGTGCGGCAAGGCCAGCGCCAGCAGCGCCTCGGCGAGGTCGCGGTCGTCGGCGCGGGTCGATTCGACGAGCGTGATGGCGCGCGCCAGCGCCGGCCGTTCGCCGGCCAGCAGCGCGGCGGCGATGGCGGCGGGATCGCGCGCCCGGCGCCAGGCCGGCCTCGTCTCGCCCGCCGCCGGTTTCGTGCGCAGGGTCATGCCCGCCACCCTAGAGCATGATGGCATGAGATTGAACCGTCCGCGCCGGCGGGATTTTGCGCCGCTGGCAGGAACGACGTCTACGTCGTTGCCGCGGCGCCTAGCCCGGGCGCGGCAATCTCATGCCATCATGCTCTGGCCGAGCCGGTCGAGCGCGCGCCGCGGTTGAGGCGCACCGCGGCGGCGAAACTACGCCGGAATGTCGCGGATCAGGCGGCGCTGAGCGCGGTGGCCGGCGGCGCCCCGTCGCCGAGCTCTTCGATAAGGCCGGCGATCTCGGTGGCGAGGGCGCGCGGCAGCGGCGCGGACTTGGTTTCCGCCGCGGCGTGATCGCGGATGCGCGAGAGCAGCGCGAGCATCGCCGCATGCTCGCGGCGATACTGCTCGATGATGATGGTGGCGGCCTCGTCGAAAGCGGTGGTCATCGCTTGTCACTCCACGGATGGGTGCGGCGCGGTCGGCATCGCAACAAGCCTCCAGCCTGCCGCGATAGACTTAACAAGACACTAAAATCGGCCGTGGGATTTACGCGCTTTGTGGCGCCGAGGCAATAACGCCGGTCACAAACCGCTGCGGCCGAGTGTCACACGCAAAAAGCCTAGGCAATCACCGCGTGAAGACCAGGCTCGGCACTAC
>DATKQA010000320.1:0-3702 GCA_035523835.1 Candidatus Sulfotelmatobacter sp. | reverse complement strand
GTCGTTTTCGTTGTATTGCCGCGCGTCAGGCCAATTCGCCAGGGAGAAGGTGCATG
Organism: Candidatus Sulfotelmatobacter sp.; assembly: GCA_035523835.1. Lineage (GTDB taxonomy): Bacteria > Pseudomonadota > Alphaproteobacteria > Ferrovibrionales > Ferrovibrionaceae > DASQHM01. Next base: position 3,646 of record DATKQA010000320.1, on the reverse strand, counting down.
AGCAACGGCAAGCGGATCCTGCTCGTCGACGACGACGATGCGCTCCGCCAGACACTCGCCGAACAGCTTGATTTGCATGACGAATTTTCCACCGCCCAGGCCTCGACCGCGGCTGCTGCGCTGGAGCAGCTCAAGGCCGACACCTTCGACATGGTGTTGCTCGACGTCGGCCTGCCGGACATGGACGGGCGCGAGCTTTGCAAGCTGATGCGGCGTGGCGGCGTACGCGTGCCGGTCATCATGCTGACCGCCGCCGGCGCCGAGGCGGACACTATCCTCGGCCTCGATTCCGGCGCCAACGATTACGTGGTCAAGCCGTTCAAGCTGCTGGTGCTGCTGGCCCGCATGCGCGCGCACCTGCGCCAGCACGAGCAGAGCGAGGACGCCGTCTTCGCCATCGGCCCCTATTCCTTCCGTCCCTCGGCCAAGCTGCTGCTCGACACCGAGAAGAAGCGCAAGGTGCGGCTCACCGAGAAGGAGACCGCGATCCTGAAATATCTCTACCGCGCCGGCGAAAAGGCGGTGACCCGCGACATCCTGCTGAACGAGGTCTGGGGCTACAACGCCGGCGTCACCACGCATACGCTCGAGACCCACATCTACCGGCTGCGCCAGAAGATCGAGCGCGACCCCGCCGACGCCAGCATCCTGGTCACGGAATCCGGCGGCTATCGCCTGGTGCCGTGACGTCGCTGCCTTTTTCGTAGCACTCAGGCATTGCGGCCGAGCGCCGCCTCCACCTTGTCGTGGAAGCGGCGGATGGCAAGCTCCAGCCCGCCGAGCTGCAGCTCCGCCAGGGCGCCGGAGGCAAGTCCGACCTGCTCCAGCGCCGCGGCGCGGAAGTCTTCGCTGGCGAAGACGCCGCCGTCGAGCAGCTCGAACGAGCGGCGCCAATGGTCCTCCGCCTTGTCGTTCGCCGGCGGCTCGGGGATCAGCATGAAATCCTCGACCAGGGTGCGGTCCGCCGCCTGCGGATATTTCACCAGGATGTTGACGTAGTCCGGGCTGACGATGACCGTGGTCGCCGGGAACAGCGTGTAGGTATAGGTGATGGCGCGGCGCAGCTTGTCGAAGTCGGCGGATGCCGTCGCCTGCAGAAAATCCACCCTGCCGACGGCGGCGCGCTGGTGCAGGCCGATGCTGTCCTGCACGGTGACCGATTCGGCGAAGAACGGGCCGATGGTTTTCGCGTGCAGCCGCTGGATGTGATAGCTCTCCTGGAAGGCGTCGACGATCAGCTTCCAGTTGGCGGCCACCGCGTGGGTGCGGCGGCGGTAGAGATGCATGGCGCCAAGGCCGAAGGCATCGAGGTCGGTGGCCAGCGCGCCGGTGACGCTGCCGAAGTCCGGCGGCGCGTCGCGATCGAGGCCGACCCAGATGATGCCGCCGGCTTCGGCGCAAGGCAGCGGCACCAGGCCATGCTCGGCCTTGTCGAAGCCGGCGAAGGTTTCGGCGCGCGGCAGGCCGGCGAGGCTGCCGTCCAGCCGATAGCTCCAGGCGTGATAGGGGCAGACTACGCTGGCGAGCTTGCAGGCTTCCGCTCCTTCCACCAGCTTGGTGCCGCGGTGCCGGCAGACATTGAGCAGCACGTGCGCCTGGCCGCGGTTGTCGCGGGTGACCAGGAGCGGCTGGCCATAGGCCGCGTGCGTGACCGCCATGGCGGGATCGGGCAACAGCGCCGAGGGCGCGAGCGGCAGCGGCTGGCGGCGGAAGATCCTCTCCCATTCCGCCGCGAAGCGGGCCGGCGCGACATAGGTCGCCGCCTGCACCGTGGCGCGGCCGGTGAGGTCCCGCGGCTTGAGTTCGACCAACTGGCGGGCCAGGGCGAGCTGTCCCGCCGTCGGCTGCCGCATCGGTGCCATCTGGTTCATGGTGCTTCCCTCCCGAGTTCCCCGGCCGTCTCCGCCGGTTGCCTGTCGCCGAGCAGGGCCTGCTCGGCCGCCGCGGCGACGGCGGCGATCCAGCGCCGCTCGTCGTCGAGCAGGCCGGGCGCCAGCGCCATGCGGGCGAAGGTCGGCCGCACCGCCAGGCCATAGGCGAGCGCGCCGAGAAATTGCGCGAACAGCACGATGGCCGGCCCGGCGGCCGCCGCGCCTTCCGCCTGCGCCGCCTCGATCAGCGCGCAGAAGCCGGCCACCCAGCGGCGCAGCGGAAAGCTCTTGGCGCGCTCGATGCGGCCGAGGTTGTCCATCAACTCGCGCAGGATGAGGCGGTTGCGCTGCGGCTCGCGCGCCACCCCGGCCGCCTGGTGGCGCAGCGCCCGCCGCAGCCGCTCGCCGGCCGTGCCGCGGCTCGCCTCGATCGATTGCAGGTCGGCTTCGAGATCGTCGCCGAGCCGCTGCAGCACCGCCTTGTACAGCTTCTCCTTGCTGGCGAAGTGGTAGAGCACGCCGGCATTGCCGACGCCGCAGGCGAGCGCGATGGCATTGAGCGAGGTGCCGCGAAAGCCGGTCTCGGCAAATTGCCGCTCCGCCTCGTCCAGCAGGCGCTGGCGGGTGTTCTCGCCCCGCGGCCGGGGCACGACGGCGGCATTGGCGCGTCCAGCCATGCCGGCAGCTTACTAACTGACTGGTTGGTTAGTCAAGGTCGGCGCGTATCGCCTTGGTGTGGACCCGGCCGGCGACAGCGCTGCGCCGCATTGCGCGCCTGCCCGCGCCGGCGCATGCTCGGTCGAAACGGGAGGAAGCCGGCCCCCCATGAGCGATCCCATGAGCGATCCCTTCGCCTCCGACGAGGTGCTGAACCAGCCGCCCGCGCTCGAGAACTACAACGTCTACACCTCGGACCGGGTGCTGCAGGAGGCGGTGGCGCGCGAGGGCGGCGGCTGGGCGGCGGCGGAACTCGCCGCCTTCGGCGCGGCGCTCGGCAGCGCGGCGGCAATCGAAGACGGCCGGCTGGCCAATGCCTATCCGCCGGTGCTCAAGACCTTCGACCGTTTCGGCCATCGCCAGGACCTGGTGGAATTCCATCCCGCCTGGCACGCCACCATGGCGCGCGCCGTGGCCGCCGGCGTGCATGCCGCGCCCTGGGCCGAGCCGAAGCCGGGCGCGCATGTGGCGCGGGCGGCCGGCGTGATCATGCAATGCCAGATCGAGGCCGGGGCGCAATGCCCGATCACCATGACCTACGGCGCGGTGCCGGCCTTGCGCCGCGCCGGCGCCCTGGCCGAGGCCTGGCTGCCGCGCATCTATTCGCGCCGCTACGATCCGCGCTTCCGGCCGGCCTCGGAAAAGACCGGCGCGCTGATCGGCATGGGCATGACCGAGAAGCAGGGCGGCTCCGACCTGCGCGCCAACGTGACCCGGGCCGAGCCGCTCGGCCCCGGCGGGCCCGGCGCGGAATACCGCATCCGCGGCCACAAATGGTTCATGTCGGCGCCGATGTGCGATGCCTTCCTGATCCTGGCGCAGGCGTCCGGCGGGCTGACCTGCTTCTTCCTGCCGCGCTGGACGCCGGACGGAAGGCTCAACGCCATCCGCATCCAGCGGCTCAAGGACAAGCTCGGCAACAAGTCGAACGCTTCGAGCGAGGTGGAATTCCACGGCGCGGCGGCCTGGGCGATCGGCGAGGAGGGCCGCGGCATCCCGACCATCATCGAGATGGGCACCTATACCCGGCTCGACTGCGCGCTCGGCACCGCCGGCCT
>DATKQA010000319.1:0-4408 GCA_035523835.1 Candidatus Sulfotelmatobacter sp. | reverse complement strand
GAGGCCGGCATCGACATGACCGCGATCGAGCTGCCGCCCGGCGAGGCGACCAAGGATTTCAGCCACCTGGAAGCCCTGCTCGACGAGCTCCTGGCGCGCCAGGTGGAGCGCAGCGACCTGGTGCTGGCGCTCGGCGGCGGCGTCATCGGCGACCTCGTCGGCTTCGCCTGCGCCGTGCTCCGCCGCGGCATCGACTTCGCGCAGATCCCGACCACGCTGCTCGCCCAGGTCGACAGTTCGGTCGGCGGCAAGACCGCCATCAACAGCCGGCACGGCAAGAACCTGATCGGCGCCTTCCATCAGCCGCGCGCGGTGCTGGCCGACGTCGGCGTGCTCGACACCCTGCCGCGGCGCGAGCTGCTCGCCGGCTATGCCGAGATCGTCAAGTACGGCCTGATCGGCGACGCCGGCTTCTTCGCCTGGCTGGAGCGGCACGGCAACGCGCTGATCGAAGGCGACATGGCGGCGCGACGCCAGGCGGTGACCGTCTCCTGCCGCGCCAAGGCCGCCGTCGTCGCCCGCGACGAACGCGAGGACGGCGAGCGCGCGCTGCTGAATTTCGGCCATACCTTCGGCCACGCGCTGGAGGCGGCGCACGGCTTCTCCGCCGCGCTGCTGCACGGCGAGGCGGTCGCCATCGGCATGGTGCTGGCCTTCGAACTCTCCGCCGACCTCGGCCTCTGCCCGGCGGCGGATGCGGCGCGGGTGCGCCGCCACCTGGCGGCCATCGGCCTGCCGACCAGCGCCGCCGCCGGCCAGATGCGGAGCAGCGCGGCCGAGCTCTATCGCCACATGGGCCAGGACAAGAAGGTGCGCGACGGCAAGCTCACCTTCGTGCTGACGCGCGGCATCGGCACCGCCTTCCTCAGCCGCGAGGTGACGGCGCCGCAGGTTCTCGCCGTGCTCGAGCGCGACCTGATGGCCTGAGGCACGGCTGATGTTGGACCTCGACATCGACACCTATCTCCTGCTCTCGGTCGTCGCCATCATCCTGCTGCTGGCGCTGGCGGCGTTCTTCTCCGCCGCCGAGACGGCGCTGACCACGGCGTCGCGCGCCCGCATGCATCACCTGGAGCACGAGGGCAACCGCCGCGCCGCCCTGGTCAACCGGCTCGGCCGGCGCAAGGACCGGCTGATCGGCGCGCTGCTGCTCGGCAACAACCTCGCCAACATCCTGGCTTCCGCGCTCGCCACCAGCGTGCTGATCCGCCTGTTCGGCGCCTTCGGCGTCGCCTATGCCACCATCGCCATGACCGCGCTGGTGCTGATCTTCGCCGAGGTGCTGCCGAAGACCTGGGCCATCCAGCAGCCGGACCGGGCGGCCCTGGCCGTGGCGCCGCCGGTGCGCTGGGCGGTGCGGCTGTTCCTGCCGGCGGTGCAGAGCGTCGAGGTGCTGGTGCGGCTCGTCTTCAAGCTGTTCGGCGTCGACGTCAGCCGCAAGCTCGACCTGATGTCGGCCGACGACGAGTTGCGCGGCGCCATCGCGCTGCACGGCAGCGAGGGCAACCTGGTCAAGCAGGAGCGCGACATGCTCGGCTCGATCCTCGATCTCGACCTGGTGCATGTCGCCGACATCATGGTGCATCGCAAGGCCATGGAGACGATCGACGCCGACCTGCCGCCGGCGGCGCTGGTCGCCGCCGTGCTGGCATCGCCGCATTCGCGCCTGCCGCTCTGGCGCGACGAGCCCGACAATATCGTCGGCGTGCTGCGGACGCGCGACCTGCTGCGCGCCATCAACGCCGCCAGCGGCCGGTTGGAGACGCTCGACATCGCCGCCATCGCCGCCGAACCCTGGTTCGTGCCGGAGACCACGAGCCTGCGCGAGCAGCTCAACGCCTTCCGCCAGCGGCGCGCCCGCTTCGCCCTGGTGGTCGACGAATACGGCGCGCTCATGGGGCTGGTAACGCTGGTCGACATCCTGGAGGAGATCGTCGGCGAGATCCGCGACGAGCACGACCGCGGTGCCGGCGGCATCCGGCCGCAGAGCGACGGCAGCTATATCGTCGACGGCACGGTGACGATCCGCGACCTCAACCGGCAGTTCGACTGGTCGCTGCCCGACGAGGACGCCGCCACCATCGCCGGCCTGGTGATCAACCAGGCGAAGATGATCCCGAACGTCGGCCAGACCTTCGCCATCGGCGGCTTCACCTTCGAGATCCTGCGTCGCCAGCGCAACCAGATCACCCAGCTCCAGCTCCGCCCGCCGGCGCGAACCGGCGTCGCGGCGTGAGCGGTCAGATCCGCCCTGTCTTGCTCCGCCAGTAGCGTTCGCGCAGTTCGCGCTTCAGCACCTTGCCGACGGCGCTGCGCGGAAGCTGCTCGATGAAGTCGATGCTCTTCGGCGCCATGACGCCGCCGAGCGCCGCCTTGCACAGCTCGATCAGCTCCGCCTCGCCGGCGCTGGCGCCGGGCGCCAGTTCCACCACCGCCTTCACCGCCTCGCCCCATTTCTCGTCCGGCACGCCGATGACGGCGCAATCCTGCACCGCGGGATGGCGCACCAGCACCTGCTCCACCTCGAGCGGAAAGACGTTGAAGCCGCCGGAGATGATCAGGTCGCGCTTGCGGTCGCTGACATAGACGAAACCGTCGGCGTCGCGGTAGCCGACATCGCCGGTGTGCTGCCAGCCGTGCTGCTTGATCGCCGCCGTGGCCTCGGGGTCGTTGACGTAGCGGTCCATCACCGTCGGGCCGCGCACCACGATCTCGCCGACCTCGCCCGGCGGCAACAGTTCCCCGGCGTCGTTCATGATCTCGATGGCGATCACGTTGGCGGTCGGCAGGCCGACCGATTTCAGCCGGTGCGCGTGCGCCGGATCGGCCAGCGCGTCGTTCACCGCAGAGCGCGGCATGAAGGTGAGCGGGAAGCCGGATTCGGTCTGCCCGAAGGACTGGCATATCACCGGCCCGAACAGCGCCCGCGCGCCGGCGATCTTCTCCACCGCGAAGGGCGCCGCCGCCGACATGACGAAGCGGAGCGAGCTGAAGTCGGTGGTACGCGCGGCCGGATGGTTCATCAGCATGTAGATCAGGGTCGGCGGCAGGAACAGGAGCGAGACCTTGTGCGTCTCGATCGCGGCGAGCAGCTTGCCGAGGTCGGCCGAGGCCAGCAGCACCACCGTCCCGCCCATGGCCAGGGTCGCCATGGCGACGATCCCCGCCGCATGGGTGATCGGCGCCACCGCCAGGTTGACCGGCGGCTGCTCCTCGCGGAACTCGGTCATGAAGCCGATGGTGTTCCAGGCGAGAAACGCCGGTCCGGCCTGGGTGATCTTCGGCGCGCCGGTGGTGCCGCCGGTCGAACCCTGGAAGCCGACGGCGCCGGGCGCGAGCCGCACGTTGACGTTCGCGTCGCCGGCGCCGCGGACATAGCCGGCGAGCGAGGGAAAGCCGGCGATCTCGCGGTCGAGGCAGACCAGGATGCGGAGCGTCTTCACGCCCTGCCGGAACGCGCCGATCAGGTCGGCGGCGCTGGAATGGAAGAAGATCGCCTCGCAGCCGCCGCGGGCCAGAATGTCGACGTTGGTCGCCACCGCGTTGCGCAGGTTGATGTTGCACCAGGCGCCGCCGGCCTTGAGCCCGCCGAGCATCGCCACCATGGCCAGCACCGCGTTCGGGCTGAGGATGGCGAAGCGCGTCGAGGGCGCGAAGCGGTCGGCGATGAGCGCGTTGGCGAAGCGGTTGGCGAGTGCCGAGAGCGCGTCATAGGTGAGTTCGCCGGCATCGTCGCGGAGCGCGACGCGGCCGCCGGAGAAGCGCGCGGCGCGGTCGTAGAGATCGACGTAGTTCAGCTCCATCGCGGCGCCCTCCCGTTCGGCGGCGACTTGCCGGCCGCTCTGGCGCCATGATGTCGGCTGGTGCCGCCGGCGTCCAGGACCCGCTGCACCGCGCGGCCGGCTTGTAAGCGCGCCTCGTTTCGGCTTAGGTGAGCGGCACGATCCGGGTGCGCAAGGAGGGGGCCATGCTGCGCGGAAGAGGTCTGATATTTGCCGTCACCATCGCCGCCATTTTCGCCGCCTGCCGGGGCGGCGCCGTGGCGGCCGACAAGCAGGTCGAGCGCGGCCGATACCTGGTCATGCTCGGCGGCTGCGTCGACTGCCACACGCCGGGCTATTTCCTCGGCAAGCCCGACATGGCGCACCAGCTCAGCGGCTCCGACGTCGGCTTCGCCATGCCCGGCCTCGGCGTCTTCGTCGGCGCCAACCTGACGCCGGACAAGAAGACCGGCATCGGCACCTGGACGCGCCAGCAGATCGTCACCGCGCTGACCACCGGCGTGCGGCCGGACAAGCGGGTGCTGGCGCCGATCATGCCCTGGCGCGCCTTCGCCGGCCTGAGCAAGGCGGATGCCTTCGCCATCGCCGCCTATCTGAAGAGCCTGCCGCCGGTGTCGCACAAGGTG
>DATKQA010000318.1:0-4029 GCA_035523835.1 Candidatus Sulfotelmatobacter sp. | reverse complement strand
GGCGTCACGCCATGAAGCTCGTTCGTCTCATGCATCGTTCGCGCCTGGCCCTGGCCCGGTTTCGCGATGCGCGGCGCGGGCTCGCGGCGATCGAATTCGCCATCGTCGCGCCGTTCATCGTGGTGCTTTATCTCGGTGGCGTGGAGATCGCGCAGGCGATCGCCATCAAGCGCATGGTCTCGCTCACCGCCAGCACGGTCGCCAACATCGTCACGCAATACCAGAGCATCAGCCAGAGCCAGACGATGCCGGATATCCTCAATGCGTCGACGGCGGTGCTGACGCCCTATCCGTCGGCGAACGCCATGGTGCGGGTTTCCTACGTCAGCGTCGACAGCGGCGGCAACGCCACGGTCTCCTGGAGCCAGGCGAAGAACGGCTCGGCGCTGACGAACGGACAGAAGATCACGCTACCGACTGCGCTCGCCATTCCGAATTCGACCCTGGTGTTCGGCGAGACCAGCTACACCTACAAGCCGACGAACGACTTCCTGCATTTCGGCACGTTCAACTTGTATTCGTCGGTCTATATGTTCCCGCGCTCGCAGAGCGGCACGATCGCCCTCACGCCCTGATCGCCGCGCCGGCGGCAATCGCGCCGATCTACTCGATCTGCCTATAAGCCGCGCTTCGCCACATCCTCGGCCAGGGCGATATTGGCCTCATGCGAGCGCAGCATCTCGGCCAAATCGGCGTGCAGGCCGTCGTCGCGGACGCGCGGCAGCATTTCCTTGAGCTTGCGCACGACCCAGCCCTGACCGCGATTGAGAAAGGCGAGGCGCGCCCCGAGGTCGGCCACGGCCATGGCCTTGTCATAGAAGGCGCCGATCTTCGGCGAGGCCGTGATGCCGCGCGCCTTGAGGTGCTTCAGCAGCATGGCGCACCAGCGGGCCTCGTCGTGCTGAATGGCACGCAGGAGATCGGCAGCCGGACCGCTGCCGGCCGCCGCGGCGCTTTCCAGGGTGACCTTGGCGCCGGCGCGCTCCGCCTCGAGCAGCTCGTTGAGGAAGGCGGCCAGTTCTTCCTCGGCGACATAGCCCATATAGGCATCGTCGGCTTCCCGCATCGCGCAGGCCGGCGAGCTGTAGCTCGGGGGCTGGTCAGGCTTGCGCTCGGTCATCGACACGCCTCCAAGGAACGATTGCCAGGGATCATGCCCGTTGCGGCGGAAAGGTCGAGGCCGGGCGGGTGCGCCGCGGTCTGATCTCGCCCTTTTGCGCGGCGATGCCCAGTTCCAGACTGTCGGCGATCCGGTGCGCGCGTTCAAGGATGTAGGACGCCGCGGCCGGCGGGCACACGTCCTCGGCCGCCGCGGCAAACATCTCCAGCCAGCGGTCGAAATGGGGCGTGTCGATCGGCAAGGGCAGATGCGCTGCCATCGGCTGGCCGTGATAGCGGCCGCTCATCAAGAGGATCGACGACCAGAAGTCGCACATGCGCGCGATATGGGCTTCCCAATCCCGCACCTTGCTGTCGAACACCGGGCCGAGCAGGGGGTCGAAGCGGGCATTGCCGTAAAACGCCCGCACCAGATGCTCGATCATGGCTTCGTCGATACCGGTCTGCGCCACCACCTCGGCGACAATGGCCTCGCGGCTGGCCGCCGCCCCAGGTTTTTGCACGGTTCCCTCTCCTCGCCGGCGAGCGCCGCGTCGCGCAGGCAATTTGCGTCGATGTGAAAGATACATATGTAATGCATGTTATAAGGTCAAGCGCGAAGGTGTCGCGCTCGCTCTTAAGCCGCGGGCGGTCACAGAGGCGGGCGACACCGTCGAATGGGAGAGAGCAGCGACTTCGTCGCCCACACCGCCACCGCCCGCGACAAGCGCTGGGACATCGCCATCCCGGTGAAGGGCAGGGGCCGCGTCACGCTCGATCGTGCCGGCGTGATCGACTACTACTGCCGCTTCCACCCCGACATGACGGGACGGATCACGGTCGAAGCGAAATAGTCCTCGCAGCCGCGATCCTACTTGGACAGGTACGCGGTGGTGACGGCGGTCTGGAACAGCTTCTGCATCGCGCCGGAAATGTCGCCGCCGACGTCCACCTCGAAAAACAAGTTCGGCGAGGCGCAGGCCTGCAGGCTTGGCACGATGTTGTTCTGCACCGTTCCCTTGATGTAGGTGTTGTACCAATAGTCTATGGGAATAGCCCTGTAGGTCGTGTAGAGGATGGCGATGCGGATGCCACGGTTCTTGATGGCCGTGCAGGTCGAGCCGGCGGTGAAGGAATAGGTACGCGTGCCGCTCACCGCCTCGTCCTCGACGCCGTCGGTGACGATGAAGAGCACTTCCTGGGGGGTGTCGCCGAGCGCGTTGGTGCCATTGCCGGGGTTCGGCATGACCGAATTGATCTGCGTGAAGGCGCTGGTGTAGTTCGTATCCTCGTCGTCGTTGTAGTTGGAGCTCGTCAGGTAGTTCTGGCTGTAGACCTGCTCCACGCTGATGTTACCGGCCGAGGTCTGCGCCTGGGCCAGGTTCGAGGTCAGCGCCTGAATGGTGTTGAAGCCGCTGTCGAAAGTATAGATCGCCACCTGGTATTCCGAATTGGCGGCCGCCGCCGTCTGCTGCGCCGTGGTCATCAGGTTCTGCGTCGCCTGGGCGACGAGGTCGATGCGCAAGGTCAGGCCGGCGTTGCGCGCCACCTGGAAGTCGTCCTCCACCTTTCCCTTGAGCGGGCCGCTCGGGTATTTCGGATTGTTCGGCGTATCGGTGGCAGCGCCCGTCGGGCTTTCGTGACAGGCGAAGGCGCAGCCGGCGCCGCCTGTATCCTGGCCCGGCGTGTTGGCGATCTGCGTGGTAATACCGTCTTCAGTCGAAGGAATAGCCATGGATCCGGAATCGTCGAGCATCAGGTAGAAGTTGATGTTCGGCGCGCCGTTCGAGGTTGCCTGTGAACTGCCGCCGATGGTCAGGGTCGGCTTGCCGAGGACGCCGGCGAAGGCATTCTGCGACGAGGCCGTATAGCTCACCGTGACCGTTTGAATGGTCGCCGCGCCGCTCAGGGTGCTGGTCACGGTGACCTTGACGGCGGCGGGATCGTAGGTGACGCCGACGACGTTGGCCGCCTGCGCATTGAAAGTGTTGGTCGCCGCGGCTATCAGCGGCGCATTGGAATCCTGTGCGGTCTGCTGGGCCAGGACTGCCGGACGCAAGGCCGCAAGCGCCGCGGAATCGGCGATGGCGTTCATCTCGTCTTCGCGCATCGAGGCCGAGGTATAGTCGACGCCCATGCCGACCGAGAACACCAGCGGCACGGCCGCAAAGGCAAACATCAGCGCGACGTTGCCCTGGCGATGGCGCAATAGACGACGGAAAACGGTGCTTCGCATCATCGATACCTCCCGCGGTTTGCGGCGGCCCTGGCCGCGTGCGGTCCTGTAGATGCCGTCGAACACGACAGACGCCAGCGCGGAAGAAAGGCGGATCGAGCGGCCGGGTCTGCCGCCAGGCTCGGCGGCCCGTCGAATACTGACGAAAAGAGACTGACGAAGTTCGGAAGTATTTTTGTCAATTTCGACGAAACGCGGCGGTTTTTCTTTCGATCGACGTGACTATTCTTGTGAATACGCCGTGGAAACATGACCCCAGCATGCCGTTTGACGTCTTAACAGAACCTTACCGCGGCGGTCGGCAAGAGCCGGCTGTGCCCGGCATCACAGACTAGTCGGCCACGGCGCCTGCCGCGTGCGGCGCTGGCAGCGATTCATGATGCGGCCCCTCAAGACCTTCGGAATTGACCGGCACGGAGGTCGCCGGCTTGCCGCCACCCCCGGACGAACTGCTGTCTTTGCTGGCGACGCAGCGCGGGTCGCAGGAATATTCGGTCGGATCGACGGCGCGGGTCACCGTCACCGCGCGCTCGTTTTCCGGCACGACCACGACATCGCGCTCCAGCAGGCGATTGCCATTGTTGTCGTAGACGAAGAGCCGGGTCTCGCCGGGATGCTTGCCGAGCACGAACAGGATATGGCCCTGTTCCAGCACCACGTCGGCGATGTCGGGATTGGCGATCAGCACCACGGTG
>DATKQA010000317.1:0-2557 GCA_035523835.1 Candidatus Sulfotelmatobacter sp. | reverse complement strand
TGAAGGCGCGGCATGCCGGAGCGGCGGCGCCGGCGGCATCGTCGTCGGCGAAACCGGGCGCGCGGTTGAAACCGCGAGGGTAGTTACCTATTATGTCCCCGGAATTGTGAGGCGGCGGTGCCAGCGATAGGCCTCGGCGATGGCGCTCGCCCGATCGTCGCTCATGCCTGCGTCCGACGGCGCCGCCACATCAGAGCAGCGCGCGCAGCGCGGCGACCAGGCGGGCGCATTCCGCCGCCGTGCCGACGGTGATGCGGAGATAGTCTTCGATCCGCGGCTTGCCGAAATGCCGCACCAGCACGCCGCCCTCGCGCAAGCCTGCCGCGAGGGCGGCGCCGGCGCGGCCGGAATGGCGCGCGAAGACGAAATTCGCCTGCGACGGCAGCACCTGGAAGCCGAGCGCCGCGAGATCGCCGGCCAGCGCCTCGCGGTCGGCCATGATGCGCGCGCGCGTCGCCTGGAACCAGGCGTCGTCGCCGAGCGCCGCGGCCGCGCCGGCGATGGCGAGGCAATCCAGCGGATAGGAATTGAAGCTGTCCTTCACCCGCTCCAGCGCCTCGATCAGCGGCCGCTGGCCGATGGCGAAGCCGACGCGCAAGCCGGCGAGCGCGCGCGACTTGGAGAGCGTCTGCACCACCAGCAGATTGTCGTGGTGCGCGACGAGCGGCACGGCGCTCTCGGCGCCGAAATCGACATAGGCCTCGTCGACCACCACCAGCCTGTCGGGCCGCTCGGCCAGCAGCGCCGCGATCGCCCGGCGCGGCAGGGCGATGCCGGTCGGCGCGTTCGGATTGGCGAGCAGGATGGCGCTGCACGGGCGGCGGAAATCTTCGATCCGCACCGCCAGCGCGGCATCGAGCGGCACCTCGGCGAAGGCGACGTCATAGAGGCGGCAATAGACCGGATAGAAGCTGCAGGTGACGTCGGGGAAGAGCAGCGGCGCATCATGCCGCAGCAGCGCCTGGAAGCAGTGCGCCAGCACCTCGTCCGAGCCGTTGCCGACGAAGACCTCGTCGGGCGCCACGGCGTAGCGGGCGGCGATGGCTTCGCGGAGCGCGGTGGCGCGCGGGTCGGGATAGCGGCGGAGCCGGTCGGCCGCGGCGGCGATGGCCTGCCCGACGCGCGGCGACGGCGCATAGGGGTTCTCGTTGGTATTGAGCTTGAGGATGCCGTCCGCCTTCGGCTGCTCGCCCGGCACATAGGGCGACAAGCGATGCACGATCGGACTCCAGAAGCGGCTCATGTTCCCCAACCCGGATAGCACTGCGCCCTGGTGGCGTGGATTTGACATTCGCCACCCGCCTTGCCGCAGTCCCGTGAGCGACTGTCAAATCCAGAACGCAACGGGCAACCTATATCGGTTCGTGGTCCGTTGCTTCCACCATTCGCCAGATGGCCCTGCCGAAACAGGATGCGAATGTTGGAAGCGGACCACGAGGATAGGCCAGGCGCCGGCGAAAGTCCGCCCTGCCCGCCGGCTCGCGGCCCTTGCGAAGCCGCTCGGCAGCGTCCCGCATCGTCGTCATGCCGGCGACAGGCCGGCATCCAGGGCAAGCGGCGTGACTTTGGAACCTGCGTCCCGGCTTCCGCCGGGACGACGATGAATTGCCGGCTAGGCCCTCGCGCTGAGGGCGATGGCCCGGATGCGATCAATTCGATATTTCCAGAAATATCGTTGACAGGCAACGGCCGGCGCGATAATTTCGACTACAGTCGAAATGTCGGAAGCATGCCGATGCAGGGCAAGGCGGTCATCGCCGCGCTGGGCGCGCTGGCGCACGAGACGCGGCTCGCGGCCTATCGCCTGCTGGTGGCGCGCGGCCCCGCGGGCCTGCCGGCCGGCAGCATCGCGGCGGCGCTGAAGCTGCCGCCCTCCTCGCTCACCTTCCACCTGCAGCAGCTCGCCCACGCCGGCTTGGTGACGCCGCGCCGCACCGGCCGGCAGATCATCTACGCCGCCGACTTCGCCGCCATGAACGGCCTGGTCGGCTATCTCACCGAGAACTGCTGCGGCAGCGGCGCCGCCTGCGCGCCGCTCTGCCGGCCGGCCGCGGCGGCGAAGCCTGCCCCGAACAAGAGGAGATCGGCATGAAGCGCCTGCATGTCCACGTCGCGGTCGAGGACCTCGCCCGGTCGGTGCGGTTCTATGCGGCCCTGTTCGCCGCCGAGCCGAACGTGCTGAAGCCCGACTACGCGAAATGGATGCTCGAGGATCCCCGGGTCAATTTCGCCATCTCCGCGCGCGGCGCGGCGCCCGGCCTCGACCATCTCGGCATCCAGGTGGAGAACGGCGGCGAGCTGCAGGAGGTCTATGGCCGGCTCCGCCAGGCGGACCGGCCGGTGCTCGAGGAAGGCGCCACCACCTGCTGCTACGCCCGCTCGGAGAAAAGCTGGATCGCCGATCCGCAGGGCATCGCCTGGGAGGCGTTTCACACCACGGGCGACAGCACGGTCTACGGCGACAGCGTCGACCTCGAACCCGTGCGCGGCGCCAAGCCGGCCGAGGCCGCCTGCTGCGCACCCTCGGCCGCGACCATCGCCCAGGCGGAGACCGGGG
>DATKQA010000316.1:0-8920 GCA_035523835.1 Candidatus Sulfotelmatobacter sp. | reverse complement strand
GTCGAGGCCGAGCCACCGGCCGAGCCGCGCCGACGCGATCAGCGGCGTGCCGCCCTCGCCGAGCGAGAGCCCGGGCATGAGCGGCGGCAGGAGCGGCGCCCAGCGCTCCAGGCCGGCGAGCGGCGGCTGACGGAACAGCCCCGCCGGCACGCGGGCATAGTCGTAGTCGATTTCCAGCGGATATTGCATCGCCGCCGTGCTGGTCGCCGGACAGCCTTCGAGCAGCGGCGGATAGAGCGGGAAGAGCCGGCTCGGGTCGCCGAGCGAGCGCTGGCCGAGCGCCGTCGAGGCGCTGGCCGCGACCCAATCGGCCACCGGCGGGCGCGCCGGCATTCTCAGGCGACCAGCTTCGGTGTCACCTCTTCGGCGAACATCTGCATCTGGTCGAGCAGTTCCTGCACGCTGTTGGCGGCGAAATAGAGGCCGAGGAAATGAGTGACCCCGGCGGCCTTGAGCTTCAGCGCCTTCTCGATCACGGCATCGGTGCTGCCGACCAGGTTGATGTCCTCCATGGCCAGGCCGACCTGGTTCTTCAGGGTCGATTTGCGGAGCGACATGAGGTGCTTGTACATCTGGCTTTGCTTCATGCGCGCCACCGTCGCCTCGTGCGACTTGCCGAGATAGCCGATGAACTGCGGCGCGATGGCGATCGTCGCGGGATCGCGCCCGGCCTTGGCCGTCATCTCTCTTAGTTGCTTGACCAGGCCGCCGAGGCGCTCGACCTCCATGCCGGCCGGGATCCAGCCGTCGGCCGATTCGGCGACGCGGCGGAGATGGTTCGGGCTGTTGCCGCCGAAATAGATCGGCAGGCGCTTCTGCTTCGGCTTCGGCGCCATCTCGACATTGCGGAACTTGTAGTACTTGCCGTCGAACGAGGCGACGCGCTCGGCGAAGAGAAGCTGCAGTGCCTTGACGCCTTCCTCCACCATGTCGCCGCGGTGCACTTCCGCATCCGGCCACAGCGCCTCGAACTCCTCGCGATAGGCGCCGACGCCGACGCCGATCTCGAGCCGGCCGTCGCTGAAATGGTCGAGCGTGGCGATCTGCTTGGCGGTGACCACGATGTCGCGGCGCATGGGCAGCACCAGGATGCCGGTGCCGAAGCGCAGGGTCTTGGTATGGGCGGCGACGAAGGCATAGGTCATCAGCGGTTCCCAGAACCGCGGCGGCACGGGAAATTCCGCCCGCACGTAGTTCTGCGTCGTCATGTGATCGTTGCCCCAGACCGAGTGGTAGCCGAGCCGCTCGGCATGCTGGGCGATCTTGATGATCACCTCGGGATCGGAGAAGGGAATCGGATAGGTGAGGCCTTCCATTCCCGTCGGCAGGCCGGCACTGACGAGCACGCTCATGGGATCATCCTTTCACGCCAAGCAAATCGCCGCGGGCCGCCGGCTCAGGCCGCACCGCGGCGCGCCGCCGCGGTGGCCGGCCCGTCGATGGTCATGTCGGCGCGCACGATGACGCCGTAATCGGCCGCCGCCGCCTCGCGCGAGACCATGCCGTGCTTGACGTCCTGCAGCACCAGTTCGGGATCGCGCCTGCGGGGATCGCCGAGGCCGCCGCCGCCCGGCATCTCGATGAACAGGGTCTCGCCCTTGGGGATGCTCTGCTGGCCCTTGCCGCGCAGCTTCTGGCCGGAACTGAGCCGCAGCACGCCGACCTTGCCGTCCTTGCCGCCGTCGCGGCCGCGCGGCGGGAAATCCACGCGGTCGTAGTTGGCGCTGATGGCGAAGGGCGCCTTGTCGAGGCTGATCACCTCCATCACCTGGCCGAGGCCGCCGCGGAATTCGCCGGCGCCGCCGGAATCCATGCGGTATTCCTTGCGCCGGATCAGGATCGGCGACAGCGCCTCGGTCACCTCGACCGGCACGTTGCGGACGCCGCTCGGGAAGGCGGTCGCCGACAGGCCGTCCTTGCCGGGGCGCGCGCCGGTGCCGCCGGAATGGAACGACATGACGTTGAAGATCTCGGCGTCGAGGAATTCCGCGGGATCGCCGTCGACCCGCCCGGGGCCGCCCATGGCGAAGAGATTCCACAGGCACGAGGTGCCCTCCGCCGGCACCTTGCCTTCCATCGCCTCGTGCAGGCAGCCGATCATCAGGTCGGGCAGCATCTGCCCGGTGATGTGCCGCGTCTGCACCGGCAGCGGATGCTTGGCGTTGAGGATGCAGTTTTCCGGCGCGGTGATCTTGATGACCGAGAGCGAGCCTTCGTTGTTCGGCACCTTGGGCGCGACGATGCACTTGATGCCGAAGGAGGAATAGGCCTCGGTATAGCAGAAGGGCACGTTGATGCCGAAGGCCGAGGGGCCGGAGGTGCCGCTGAAGTCGACGTGGATGCCGTCGTCGGCGATGGTGAGCGCGGCGACCAGGTCGATCGGCTTGTCGTAGCCGTCGACGCGCATGCGGTTGTGGTAGGTGCCGCGGCGCAGCCTGCGGATGGCCTCGAGCGAGGCCGCGTGCGAGCGGGCGAGAATATGCTCGCCGAGCTCGTCGAGGCTGTCGATGGCGAACTCGTCCATCATCTGCAGCAGCCGCCGGCCGCCCACGTCGTTGCAGGCGGCGAGCGAATAGATGTCGCCGACCACCTGCACCGGCTCGCGCACGTTGCTCTTCACGATATCGACCAGGGTATCGTTGACGCCCTCCCTGGTGGCGAAGCGCATCAGCGGCACATAGAGGCCTTCCTCGTAGATCTGGCGCGCGTCCGGCCCGGTGCCGCGGCCGCCGATATCGACCACGTGGCTGGTGCAGGCGAACATGGCCACCATCTTCTCGCGGCGGTAGATCGGCGTCACCACGGTGAAATCGTTGAGGTGCCCGGTGCCCTTCCAGGGATCGTTGGTGATGAACACATCGCCCGGCTGCATGGTCTGGGTCGGGAACTTGTCGATGAAATGCACCACGGCGCGGGCCATGGAATTGACGTGGCCGGGCGTGCCGGTCACCGCCTGGGCCAGCATGCGGCCGCCGGCATCGAACACGCCGGCCGACACGTCGCCGGCCTCGCGGGTCGAGGTGCTGAAGCCGGTGCGCACCAGGGTCTGCGCCTGCTCCTCCACCACCGCGATCAGCCGATCCCACATGATCTGCTGATGGATCAAGGACATGCTGTGGTTGGCGCTCATGGTTCACCTCGCGTCATGACGATATAGCCAAGGCCGTTGATGCGGGCCGTGAAGCCGGGCAGGACCAGTGTGGTCGTCTCGTCCTCGATGATCAATGCCGGACCGGGCACGACGCCGCCGGGGCCGAGGTCCGTGCGGCGGTAGACGAGGACCTCGCCGCGGACGCCGGTCGCGGCATCGACCAGGTCGGCGCGGCCGGCCGGGTCGGCGGCCCGGTCGGGCGGCGCCGGCGGACAGGAGGGCACCAAAGGCTCGGGCGCCGCCAGGCGGAGCGACCAGCTCAGCACCTCGACATCGAGGTCCGGGATGCTGCGGCCGAACTGGCCGACATATTGCGCCAGGAACAGCCGGACCAGCTCGTCGCGATCGGCCGCGGTGAAATCGCGCGGCGGAACGGTGACCGTCACCTCGTGCCCCTGGCCGCGGTAGCGCATGTCGGCGGTCCAGGTCTCGCTGAGCGGCGCAGCGGGCGCGCCGCGGCGCACGATGGTGGTGGCCTCCGCGCGCATTTCCTTGCGGAAGGCGTTGATGTAGCCGGCGTCGAAGGTGTCGTCGAGGCGCACGTAGCGGCTGCGCACGACCTCGTAGGAGACCGGCGCCATGAGGAAGCCGACGGCCGAGCCGACGCCGGCGCCGGTCGGCACGATGATCGTGTCGATGTTGAGTTTTTCCGCCAGCCGTGCGGCATGCAGCGGCGCGGCGCCGCCGAAGGCCACCATGGCGCGGTTGCCGAGTTCCTTGCCGCGCTCCACCGCATGCACGCGGGCGGCATTGGCCATGTTCTCCTCCACCACCTCGGCGATGCCGAGCGCGGCGCGCGTCTCGTCGAGGCCGAGCCGCTTGCCGACCGCGGCGGCGATGGCGCTCTTCGCCCGATCGGGCAGCAGCGTGATGGCGCCGCCGGCGAAATGTTCCGGCCGGATGCGGCCGAGATGCACGTCGGCATCGGTCACCGTGGCGAAGCCGCCGCCGGCGCCGTAGCAGGCCGGACCCGGCTCGGAACCGGCGCTTTCCGGCCCGACCTGGATGCGCGCCATCTCGTCGACGGCGGCGATAGAGCCGCCGCCGGCGCCGATCTCGACCATCTCGATCACCGGGATGCGGATCGGTATGCCGCTGCCCTTGAGGAAGCGGTATTGCCGCGCCACCTCGAAGCTGCGGGAATATTGCGGCTGGCCGTCGTCGATCAGGCAGATCTTGGCGGTGGTGCCGCCCATGTCGAAGGAGACGATCTTGTCGTGGCGGCATTGCGCCGCGATGTGGGTGGCCAGGATGGCGCCGCCGGCCGGGCCGGATTCGACCAGGCGGATGGGAAACTGCCGCGCCGTCTCCAGCGTGGTCAGGCCGCCGGCCGAGGTGATCAGGAACACCGGGCAGGCGAAGCCGCGCCGGCGCAGATTGTCTTCCAGCCGCTGCAGGTAGCCGGCGATCACCGGCTGCACATAGGCGTTGGCGCAGGCCGTGGACCAGCGCTCGTACTCGCGCAATTCCGGGCAGACCTCGCTCGACAAGGTGATCGAGAGTTCCGGCATCGCCCGGCGCAGGATGTCGCGCGCGCGCTGCTCGTGCACGCCGTTGGCATAGGAATGCAGGAAGCCGATGGCGACGCTGCCGACCCCTTCGGCGCGCAATACCGCGGGCAGCGCGGCGACGGCGCCCTCCTGCAGCGGCGTGACGATGCGCCCCCGGGCATCGATCCGCTCGCCGACGGGAAGCCTGAGGTGCCGCGGGATCAGCGGCGGCGGCTTGTCCATGAAGATGTCGTACTGCTCGAAGCGGTTCTCGTAGGCGATCTCGATGGCGTCGCGATGGCCCTCGGTGACGATCAGCGCGGTGCGCGCGCCGCGGCGCTCGATGATGGCGTTGGTCGCCAGGGTCGTGCCGTGGATGATCATGCCGAGATCGCCGGGCGCCAGGCCGGCATCGGCCAGCACCAGGTCGACGCCGGCGAGCACGCCCTGTTCCGGCGCGCTGGCCGTGGTCAGGACCTTGCGGCTGAAGCTCGCGCCGTCGACATCGAGAGCGAAATCCGTGAATGTGCCGCCGATATCGACAGCGAGCCGGGCCGATTTCATGCGCGCGCCACCTCCTTGATATTGCCGCCGAGATAGGCGTCGCGGATCCGGGGATCGCTGCGCACCGCCGCAGCGGGTCCTTCGAGAAACTTGCGGCCAAGCTCCATGACGATGGCCGTATCGGAAATCAGCAGGGCACCGTGCACGTTCTGCTCCACCACCAGCACGGTGACGCCGCCGGCGGCGATCCGGCGCACGGTGGCGAAGACCGCGCCCTGCATCTTCGGCGACAGGCCGAGCGAGGGCTCGTCGAGCAGCAGCAGCGCGGGCTCGGCCAGCATGACCATCGCCGTCTCCAGGATCTGCTGCTCGCCGCCCGAGAGATTGCCGGCATGGACCGACCACTTCTGCCGCAGCATGGGAAACAGCGCCGTGACGCGCTCGATCGCCGCGCGATGGGCGCGGCCGGGCAGGATGTAGCAGCCCATCTTCAGGTTCTCGGCGACGCTCATCAGCGGAAAATTGCAGCGCCCCTGCGGCACGAAGCCAATGCCCCGGCGCAACCGCGCCCAGGGATCCAGTTTCTCGATGCTCTCGCCCTGGAACAGGATGCGGCCGGCGAAATGGCGGTTGGTGCCGTAGACGGCGCGCAGCAGGGTGGATTTGCCGGCGCCGTTGCCGCCGATCAGGGTGGTGATGCTGCCGGCGGCGAGCGTGGTGGAGAAATCGCGCACGATCGGCACCTCGCCGTAGCCGGCGGTCAGCCCGATGAGTTCCAGCGCCGCCCGGCTCATGACGCCTCCGGCAGGTGCACGGGCGCCACGTCACCGACGCCGAGATAGGCATCCAGCACGCGCGGGTCGCCGTGCACCGCGGCCGGCGGCCCCTCGACCAGCTTGCGCCCCTGGTCGAAGACGATGACATGGTGGCAGAGCGCGCTGATGAATTCGACGTTGTGCTCCACGATCAGGAATGTCGCTCCGGCTTCGTTGGCGCGGCGCAGAATATCGGCGACCTCGTTGATCCGCGTCGGATTGACGCCGGCGACCGGCTCGTCCAGCACCACCAGTTTCGGATTCGACATCAGCGCGGCAGCCAAGGCCAGCAGCTTCTTCTGCCCGTAGGACAGGATCGTCGCCGGCATGTCGGCGAGCCGGGCCAAGCCGACCAGATCGATCAAGGTGAGCGCCCGCTCCTCCGCCGCGCGGCGGATGGCGCGGTACTTCGGCGTCCGCAGCAGGACATCGAACCAGGCGAGTTGGCCGAACGGTTCCGCCACGGTCAGCAGGTTGTCGATCACGCTGAAGTGATCGTAGACCCGCACCGTCTGGAAGGTGCGTACCAGGCCGGCGCGGGCGATCGCCTGCGGCCTGAGGCCGGTGATGTCGCGGCCGTCGAGCATGACGCGCCCGGCATCGAGCCGCTGAAAGCCGCTGATGCAATCGATGGTCGTGCTCTTGCCCGATCCGTTCGGACCGATCAGGCCGGTGATGCTGCCGCCTTGCACGGCGAAGGAGACGCCGTCGACGGCATGGATGCCGCGATAGGCCTTGGCCAGGTCGATGATTTCCACCAGCGCGCTCATTTGGCCGCGGCCCGCAGGTGGGCGATGCGGCGCGCCTCGAACCAGCCGGCGACGCCCATGGGCAGCGCCAGCATGGCGACGACCAGGATGACGCCGTAGATGACCATGCGGAGATCGTCGGAGAAGCGCAGCGCCTCCGGCAGGGCGACCATCACCAGCCCGGCGGCGACGACGCCCCAGAAGCTGCCGGCACCGCCGATGATGACGATGATGAGGAAGGTCTGCATGTAGTAGAAGTCGAGGATCGTCGGATCGACGATCTTCAGATAGAAGACGAAGATGCCGCCGGCGATGCCGGTGATCGCCGCGCCGATGACGAAGGCGGCGAGCTTGTAGGGCAGCGGCGAAATGCCCTGGGACTGCGTCAGTGGCTCGTTCTGCTTGATCGCCTTCAGCACCTGGCCGATGCGCGAGGTGCCGAGCAGGTGCAGGAAGCCGAACGCCAGCAGCGCATAGGCATAGGCGATATAGTAGAAGCGGGCCGGCGTATGCAGCGGCAGGCCGAACAAAACCGGCGCCGGCAGGCCGGGAATGCCGAGCGCGCCGCGGGTCAGCCCGACCCAGTTGCGCGCCACCAGGTCGGCCAAGAGCGCGAAGGTCAGGGTGACGATGACGAAGGCGTGCCGCCCGGTGCGCAAGGTCGGCAGGCCGATCACCGCGGCGAGCGCGGCGGGGACCAGGCCGGCGAGCGCCAGCCCTTCCCAGAAATTGCCGCCGAAGCGCATCACGGTGAGCGCCGCGCCGTAGCCGCCGATGCCCCAGAAGCCGAGCTGCGCGAACGACAGCAGGCCGGCATAGCCATAGACCAGGTTGAGCGCCGCCGCGGCGACGGTATAGAGCAGGCCGGAGACGATGATGCCGATGAAATAGTTCGACGCCGTCAGCAGCGGAAAGACGGCAAAGGCGGCGATGGCCGCGATGATCGCCGCCGCCTTGGTCAAAGCCGCATCCCGCCGCGCTGGAAGAGGCCGTCGGGCCGCAACAGCAGCACCAGGATCATCGCGGTGAAGACCGCCCCGTTCTGCCAGGCGATATCCAGGAAGCCGCCGATCCAGCTTTCCAACAGGCCGAGCACCAGCGCCGCGGTGACGGCGCCCGCCATGTTGCCGAGGCCGCCGATGATGACCAGCGCGAAGGCCTTGAAGATCACCGCCTGTCCCATGCCGGGCTGCACCGTCTGCATCGGCGCCAGCGCCGCGCCGGCCAGGCCGCAGAGCGCGGTCGCCAGCATGACCGCGTTGCGCGCCACCTGCTTCGGCCGGATGCCGACCATCAGGGCGGCTTCGCGGTTCTGCGCGATGGCGCGCATGGCGCGGCCGAACTGGGTGAAATTGAGCACGCCATAGAGGCCGGCGAAGGCGGCGAGCGCTTCCGCGCCGGCAACGATCCGCGTCCAGGTGATGCGCACCGTGCCGATGTCGAGGCCGGCGAAGCCGAAGTTGGTGTCGACCAGGCGCGGCGTCGCCGAGAAAAGATATTGTGCGCCATAGACCAGGATCATCGACAGGCCGAGGGTGATGAGGATGGCGCGCTCGAACTCGCTCTGGCCGACGCGGGCGAGGAACAGCTCGTAGACGACGAAGCCGGCAAGCCCGGTGAGCAGCACCGCCGCGGCCATCGCCGGCCAGTAGTTCAGCCCGAACAGCGGCAGGATGAACGCCATCGCATAGGCACCGGCCATCAAAAACTCGCCATGGGCGAAATTGATGATCTCAAGCACGCCGAAGATGAGCGCCAGGCCGGCGACGATGAGCGCATAAAGGAGGCCCAGGATGACGCCGTTCGCGGTGAGCTGGAGGAGATAGGCTGGGTCTAGCGGCATCGACACTCGAGGCGCGCCGAGCGCCGGTTCCGGATGCGGATGGTCCTTGGCATCTATCTTGCGCTTGCTCTAGGCTCAGGAGTCAAACGGGTTTTGGGGGTCACAATGTCGCTTCGAGCATATCTCGCCGTCATCGGCGTCGCGACTGCCATTTCTTCAGCCGCCAATGCGCAAAATGTAGTCATCGGTCTCAGCGCGCCGATCACCGGGCCGGCGGCAACGGCGGCGGTGTGGGAGCGCTGGGGCGTCGATATCGCGCTCGACGAGATCAACAACGCGGGCGGGCTGCTCGGCCACAAGGTCGAGATCATGTCGCTCGACAATCATTGCAACCCGGCGGAGGCGGTGAACGTCACCAACAAGCTGGT
>DATKQA010000315.1:0-4135 GCA_035523835.1 Candidatus Sulfotelmatobacter sp. | reverse complement strand
GTTGAGCGCGAGAAGGTTGGTCTGGCCGGCAATGCTGCTGATCATTTCCACCACCTTGCCGATCTTCTGCGCCGCGGCAGCCAGCCCCTGTACGGTGCCGTTGGTGCTATCCGCCTGCTGCACCGCCCTGGTCGCCATGCTGGCGGATTGGCTGACCTGCCGGCTTATCTCCGCGATCGAGGCGGCGAGCTCCTCGGCGGCGGCGGCGACTGTCTGCACGTTGCCGGATGCCTGCTCGGCCGCGGCCGCAACGGCGGTCGATTGCCGGCTGGTTTCGTTCGCCGTGCTCGACATCGAGCCGGCCGTGGTCTGCATCTTGGCAGCCGAGGACGACACATCCTCCACCACCTTGCCGACGGCCTGCTCGAAGGCATCGGCCAGCGCCATCATTTCCTGCTTGCGGCGCGCCTCATTGTCGCCTCGCATGCGCTCGTCGGCCTCGCGCTTTTCCTGTTCCGCCCGGCGCTCGGCCGCTTCCTGCGCCTTCTGGCGCTCCGCCTCCGTCTCGGCCAGACGCTGCTGTTCCGCCGCGGCGGCCAGCTCGAGCCGCGCCTGCTCGCGCTTGCTTCGCTCGGCCTCCCCCTGCAGGCGCTGCATGGAAAGCGCGTTCTCCTTGAACACCTGCACCGCCTGAGCCATGCCGCCGATTTCATCGCCCCGGTCGGTGCCGGCAATTGCCACGGTCAGGGTGCCGTCGGCCAGGATTTGCATCTGGCCGCGGAGCCTGGTCAGCGAGCGCGAAATATCGCGGCTGACGAGAAGCGTGATGCCGCCGGTAATCAGGATGATAGCCAGCGCGACCAGGCCGAGGCGCAGGAGCAGGCTGTAGAATTCCGCGTCGATATCGTCGGTATAGACGCCGCTCAGCAGGAACATGTCCCAGGGGCGAAAGCGCTCGAGGAAGGAGAGTTTCGGCAGCGCCTCGGTCTGCCCGGGCTTGGGGTAGTAATAGCTGAAGGTGGTCTCGTCCTGATGCGCCAGAAGCTGGAGCATGGTGCCGACCAGCGGCTTGCCGTTGACATCTTTCACCGTCGACTGGTCGCTGCCCTCCTGCTTCGGATTGGCGGCGTTCGCAATCGAAACGCCGTTCATGCCGAAGGCGACGATGTAGCCGGACCGGTTGCGATACCACATGCCGTGAACGGCGTCGCGGAAGCGCGCGACGGCTTCGTCGTGGCTGATCTTGCCGGCCTTGACCTGTGCCTCCAGCGAATTGGCGACGCCGGCAGCGGTGTCCACCACGGATCGCAGGATTTCAATCCGATCGTCCATCATGCGCTGGTACTGGAACGAGGCGGCGAGCGTCGCCAGGGCGACCAGGGCGAGAGCCGACAGGCCAAGCAGCAGGGTGAGCTTGGTGGTGATCTTGCAGGAACTCAGCAGTTTCATGGGCATCGCGTCCGCGCAAGGATAGGTCGTGCCCCATGCTTAGCGGCCAAATGCTACTTGCGGGTTAAGACTCGAAAATTTCCCCGGCGGCGGCGCTCTCAGGGGTGCATGGCCGCGCCTTTGGTGATCTTGTCGACGACCTTCTTCTCGTCGCGCAGCGCCAGCCCGACCAGGTTCAGCGCCTCGGGTGCATATTGCTTCACGCTGGCGCGGTTGGCCGCATCGTGGCCGGTCTTGAACATATCCTCGATATAGAGCGCGAGCCGTACCCGCCGCTCCATGGCGCGGCGATAGATCGCCTTGATGGCATCGCCGTCGGCGCTCAGCACGATGATCGGCTGGATCACCAGGGCGCTGTAGCTATTGCCGGCGGCATCCTCGTAGGGTTCGCCGATGATGCCCGGGTTGGCGCCGACGATGCCGCCGGTGAGGAAGGCGGTGACATTGAGCTTTTGCCAGGCAGCGAGATCTTCGCGCAGCACGATGGCGATCTTGGTATCGAACATGCCTGACCTCACCCGCACCCATACGCCGCGCCGAACGCTTGCCGCGCGCCACAGAGTGACGGCGGCGGGCCGCCGTGACAAGACCGCAAGCCCCGGTTAAGCTCGGCGGAAGCCAAGCGAAACCGGGAGGAACGCTCCATGACCAAGGCAATCCGTTTCCACAAGACCGGCGGTCCCGACGTGCTGCAGTGGGAGGACGTCCAGGTCGGCGCGCCCGGCGAAGGCCAGGCCCGCATCAAGCACGCCGCCGTCGGCGTGAACTATATCGACACCTACCAGCGCTCCGGCCTCTATGCGATGCCGCTGCCGAGCGGCCTCGGCGGCGAGGGCGCCGGGGTCGTCGAGGCGGTCGGCCCCGGCGTGACCCATCTCAAGGCCGGCGACCGCGTCGCCTATGCCGGCGGGCCGCCCGGGTCCTACTCGGAAGTGCGCCTCGCGCCGGCCGACCGGCTGATCAAGCTGCCCGACGGCATCAGCGACCGCGAAGGCGCCGCCATGATGCTGAAGGGCATGACGACGCAATACCTCATCCGCCGCACCTACAAGGTGCAGCCGGGCGACACGGTGCTGTTCCATGCCGCGGCCGGCGGCGTCGGCCTGATCGCCGGGCAGTGGCTGAAGGCGCTCGGTGCCACGGCGATCGGCACCGTCGGCTCCGACGAGAAAGCCAAGCTCGCCAAGGCGCACGGCTACGACCACGTGATCAACTACGCCAAGGAGGATTTCGTCGCCCGGGTGAAGGAGATCACCGGCGGCAAGGGTGTGCCCGTCGTCTATGACTCCGTCGGCAAGACCACCTTCATGAAGTCGCTCGATTGCCTGCGCCCGTTCGGCCTGCTGGCAAGTTTCGGCCAATCCTCCGGCGCCGTCGGCCCGGTCGATCTCGGCGTGCTGGCACCCAAGGGTTCGCTCTATGTGACCCGGCCGACGCTCGCCACCTACACGGCAAGCCGCGCCGATCTCGAAGCGACCGCCAACGACCTTTTCGCGGTCGTCAAGTCGGGCAAGGTGAAGATCGAGATCAACCAGACCTATGCGCTGAAGGATGCGCAGCAGGTGCATCGCGATCTGGAAGGGCGCAAGACCACCGGTTCGATCGTCATGCTGCCGTAGCGGCGAGACCGGAAACCCGAACGACGACGGGGCGCCTTGCTCGAGGCGCCCCGTTTCGTTTGCAGTCGTTCCGCGGCGGCGGTGCGCGGCCCTCAGGTATTCATGGAATCGAAGAAATCCTTGTTGGTCTTCGAGTGCTTCAGCTTGTCCAGCAGGAATTCCATGGCATCCACCACGCCCATCGGCATGAGGATGCGGCGCAGCACCCACATCTTGGCCAGCGTGCCCTTGTCGACCAGCAGCTCCTCCTTGCGGGTGCCGGACTTGGTGATGTCGAT
This sequence comes from Candidatus Sulfotelmatobacter sp., assembly GCA_035523835.1. GTDB lineage: Bacteria > Pseudomonadota > Alphaproteobacteria > Ferrovibrionales > Ferrovibrionaceae > DASQHM01. The sequence goes on along the minus strand of DATKQA010000315.1, from coordinate 849 downwards.
GGCGGGGAAGGTGCGCTTGTCCGAGAGCTTCCGGTCGAGGATGATTTCCGAATTGCCGGTGCCCTTGAATTCTTCGAAGATCACCTCGTCCATGCGCGAGCCGGTATCGATCAGCGCCGTCGCGATGATGGTGAGCGAGCCGCCCTGCTCGATATTGCGCGCGGCGCCGAAGAAGCGCTTCGGCCGCTGCAGCGCGTTGGCGTCCACGCCGCCGGTCAGCACCTTGCCCGAGGACGGCACCACCGTGTTGTAGGCGCGGGCGAGGCGGGTGATCGAATCGAGCAGGATCACCACGTCGCGCTTGTGCTCGACCAGGCGCTTGGCCTTCTCGATCACCATCTCGGCCACCTGCACGTGGCGCACGGCCGGCTCGTCGAAGGTCGAGGAGACCACTTCCCCCTTCACCGAGCGCGACATGTCGGTCACTTCCTCCGGCCGCTCGTCGATCAGCAGCACGATGAGATAGACGTCCGCATGGTTGCTGGTGATGGAATGGGCGATGTTCTGCAGCAGCACGGTCTTGCCGGTGCGCGGCGGCGCCACGATGAGGGCGCGCTGGCCCATGCCCTGCGGCGCGATGAGATCAATGACGCGCGAGGAAATGTCCTTGGTCTTGCCGTCGGTCTGTTCGAGATTGAGCTTCCGTTCCGGATAGAGCGGGGTCAGGTTGTCGAAATGGACCTTGTGCCGGGTCATTTCCGGATCTTCGAAATTGATCGTGTTGACCTTCAGCAGGGCGAAATAGCGTTCGCCGTCCTTGGGCGAGCGGATCTGGCCTTCGATGGTGTCGCCGGTGCGCAACCCGAAGCGACGGATCTGCGAGGGGGAGACATAGATGTCGTCCGGCCC
>DATKQA010000314.1:0-7616 GCA_035523835.1 Candidatus Sulfotelmatobacter sp. | reverse complement strand
GGCGAAGCCCTGCCGCTGACCCAGGACCAGGTGCGTTTCCAGGGCCATGCCATCGAGGTCCGGCTCTATGCCGAGGACCCGCACCGCGGCTTCCTGCCGCAAAGCGGCACGGTGGTCGCCTGGGAACCGGCGGAGGCGCCGGGCGTGCGCATCGACCACGGCCTGCTGCCCGGCCAGGCCGTCAGCCCCTACTACGACCCGATGCTGGCCAAGGTGATCGCCCATGGCGCCAGCCGCGAGGAGGCGCGCCGGCGGCTCATCCTGGCGCTCGAAGACACGCTCGTGCTCGGGTTGAATACCAACCGCATGTTTCTCACCGCCATGCTGCGCCATCCCGCCTTCATCGCCGGCGAGGCGACCACCGGCTTCATCGGCGAGCATTTCGCAGCGAAGAGCGCGGCGATGAAGCGGCCGGAAGCCGACGAGCGCATGCTGGCCCTGGCGGCGGTGCTGCTGTTCGAGGCGACGGCCGCCGACGGCGACATGCTCACCGCCAACTGGCGCTCCGCCGGCGCGGCCGCCTGGCCGCTTCGCATCGCCAACGGGAATGCCGAGCAGGCGGTGCAGGTGACCTGCATCGGGGAAGATGTTTTCGACGTCGCGATCGCCGACCGCAGCGTCGCCATTCACGTCGTCGACTGGCAGGAAGACAGCGTCCGCTTCAATGCCGGCGACTTGCAGCAGACCGCGCGCTACGCCTTCGCCGACGGCGCGCTGCATCTCGATCTCGACGGCGTCACCGCCAGCTTCCGCGAGACCTTGTTCGCAATCGGCGGCAGCACCGAGAAGGACGGCGACGCCCGTCTCCTGGCGCCGATGAACGGTCGCATCGTCGCCGTGCTGGCCAAGGCCGGCGACAAGGTGAGCAAGGGCCAGCGCGTGGTGGTGCTGGAAGCCATGAAGATGCAGCACGAGATCGCCGCGGGCCGCAGCGGCACCATCGAACGGATCGCCGTCAAGGAAGGCGACCAGGTGGCGACGCGTCAGCTTCTCGCGGCGCTGGTCGCCGAGGGCGGCCCGTCGTGAACCTGCCGAACCGGCCGAAGAGTCCGTTCTATACGGCCGAGCACGAAGCCTTCCGCGACACCATGCGCCGCTTCGTCGAGAAGGAGATCGCTCCCTTCGTCGATGAATGGGACGAGGCCGGCGGCTTTCCGCGCGATCTCTATCGCAAGGCGGCCGCGGTCGGCCTGCTCGGCCTCGGCTTTCCCGAGGAATACGGCGGCCTGCCGACCGACCGCTTTTTCGCCGTCATTGCCAGCCAGGAACTGGCGCGGGCCGGCGCCGGCGGCGTCTCGGCCAGCCTGATGAGCCACACCATCGGCGCGCCGCCCATCGCCCGCCTCGGCAGCAGCGAAATGAAGCAGCGCGTGCTGCCGCCGGTGCTGGCCGGCGAGAAGATCAGTTGCCTCGCCATCACCGAGCCCGACGGCGGTTCCGACGTCGCCAACCTCCGCACCAGCGCGCGCCGCGATGGCGAGCACTACGTGGTGAACGGCAGCAAGATGTTCATCACTTCCGGCGTGCGCGCCGATTTCTACACCGTCGCCGTGCGGACCGGCGGCCCCGGCGCCAAGGGCATTTCGCTCCTGCTGCTGGAAAAAGGCATGCCGGGCTTCACCCAGACGCCGCTCCGCAAGATGGGCTGGTGGGCTTCCGACACGGCCGCGCTCTACTTCGACGAGGTGAAAGTCCCGGCGGCGAACCTGATCGGCGGCGAGAACGAGGGCTTCCGCGGCATCATGTTCAATTTCAACGGCGAGCGGCTCGGCATGGCCGCCGCCTGCAACGGCTTCAGCCAGGTTTGCCTGGAGGAGGCCATTGCCTGGGCCCGGCAGCGCGTCGTGTTCGGCAAGCCGCTGGTCACCCAGCAGGTGATCCGCCACAAGCTGGTCGACATGGCCATGCGCATCAACGCGACGCAGGCCTACCTGGAGACCCTGGCCTGGCGCGTGCAGCAGGGCGAATCGCCGGTGGCGGAGATCGCCATGCTGAAGAACCAGGCGACGCAGACCATGGCCTTCTGCGCCTCCGAGGCGGTGCAGATCCACGGCGGCGCCGGTTTCATGCGCGGCAGCAAGGTCGAGCGCATCTACCGCGAGGTCAAGGTCAATGCCATCGGCGGCGGCGCCGAGGAGATCATGAAGGAACTCGCCGCCCGGCAGATGGCGCTGTAGCGCGCCGGCGACCGCCCCAGCCAAGCCTGAACCGGCAATGATCCCCCCACGCATCTTATAATAAACATTGTTCATTTCTATGAACATTGTATATTTCACCATGACATCCCGTCCGGCAGCGCGCCATGGTCGGCGCCAGGCGCTCCATGACCACAAGCGGCAGGCGATCCTCGGCGCCGCCCGCGCGGTGTTCCTGAGCCGAGGCCTGGCGGGTACCACCATGCGCGCCATCGCCGATGCCGCCGGCTATGTCGCCGGGGCGGTCTATGCCTATTTCCCCACCAAGGAGGCGATCGTCGGCGAGTTGCTGGTGCAATCGCTCGGCAACCTGAGCCGGGCGGTCAAGGCGGCAGGAAGCGAAGCCGGCCTGCAGGCCGCGGCCGGCGCGCTTTGGGCCCACTACCGCAGCAATCCGGGAGAGCTGTCGCTTGCCCTGGCCCTGCTGGCGGACGGCGGCGCAGGCCTGCCGCCGGAGACGGGACGGCAGATCAACGGCCGCCTGATCGCCCTGCTGCAAGCCCTGGCCGGCAGCCTGCGGCAGGAAGCGGGGATGCCGCCGCCGGAAGCCGAGCGCGCCGCCGTGACGCTCCTCGCCACGCTCGCCGGGCTGCTCCTGCTGCAGGCTTCGGGCCGGCTCGCCATGCTGGGCCAGGACGGCGACGCCCTGGTGGCATCGGCGATCGAGCGCCTGCTGCGTTGACGTCCCGCGTCCGGCAGGCTCAGGCGGCGTAGAAGCTCTCGCCCTTGGCCGCCATGTCACGCAGAAGCTTCGGCGGCGCGAAGCGCTGGCCGTGCTGCTGCGCCAACCGGTCGCAATCGGCGACGAAACTGGCCAGCCCCACCGAATGCACCTGGCTTACGGTGCCGCCGCGCGACGGCGCGAAGCCCCAGCCGAGGATGGAGCCGACATCGGCATCGCGCGGATCGAGCACGACCTTCTCCTCCAGGCAGCGGGCGGTCTCGACCGACTGCACATACATCAGGCGCTTGACCACTTCCTCCAGGCTCGGCTGCTCCGCCGCCGGCTTGAACTGCGCCGCGAGGCCGGGCCAGAGATGCTTCTTGGCGCCGGCGGGGTAGTCGTAGAAGCCCTTGCCGGCCTTCTTGCCGATGCGGCCGAGCTTTTCGACCATGGCGGTCAACACCGGGTCGGAGGGACCGGGCTTGTAGGCCTTGCCGAGATCGGCCTCGGTCTGCTTGCGCACCTTGTGCATGAGGTCGAGGGAGACCTCGTCGGCGAGCGCCAGCGGCCCGACCGGCATGCCCGCCTGGCGGCCGGCATTCTCGATCAGCGCCGGCGCGACGCCCTCGCCGAGCAGCGCCAGGCCTTCCGCCACATAGGTGCCGAACACGCGGCTGGTATAGAAGCCGCGGCTGTCGTTCACCACGATCGGCGTCTTGCGGATCTTCTTCACGTAGTCCATGGCCTTGGCCAGGCATTCGTCGGATGTCTTCCGGCCGCGGATGATCTCGACCAGCGGCATGCGGTCGACGGGTGAGAAGAAATGCAGGCCGATGAAGTTCTCCGGCCTGACGCTGGCCTCGGCCAGGCCGGTGATCGGCAGAGTCGAGGTGTTGGAGGCGAAGACCTTGTCGGCGGCGAGCACGGCTTCCACCTTCCGGGTCACGTCGGCCTTGATCTCGCGGTTCTCGAACACCGCCTCGACGACGATGTCGCAACCCCGGAGATCGGCGAAATCGGTCGTCGGCCGGATGAGCGCCAGCTTGGCGTCGCGCTCGGCCTGGGTGAGACGCCTCTGCCCCAGCTTCTTGTCGAGCAGGCCCTGGCTATAGGCCTTGCCCTTCTCCGCCTGCTCGAGCGTGGCGTCGAGCAGCACCACCTCGAGGCCCGCCTCGGCCGAGACATAGGCGATGCCGGCGCCCATCATGCCGGCGCCGAGCACGCCGATCTTCCTGTATTGCGCCGTGGCCACCCCCTTCGGCCGCGCGGCGAGCTTGTTCGCCTCGCCGATGGAGAAGAACAAGGTGCGGATCATGTTCTTCGCCGCCGGCGACAGCGCGCAATTGACGAAATAGCGGCTCTCGATGCGCAAGCCGGTGTCGATATCGACCAGGCAGCCCTCGTAGACCGCCGACATGATATTGACCGTGGCCGGGTAGTTGCCGAGCGTCTTCGCGTGCAGCATGGCGACGCCGGCGACGAAGGTCTGGCTGCCGGCCGGGCTCTGCACCGCGCCGCCGGGAATCTTGAAGCCCTTCTGGTCCCAGGGCTTCACCAGGTTCTTCGGCCCCTCGGCGAGCAGCCATGCCTTGGCCTCGGCCAGCAGGCTCGCGGCCGGCACCACCTTGTCGATCAGGCGAAGGCCGAGCGCCTTCTGCGGATCGAACTTGCGGCCTTCCAGCAGCAGCGGCAGCGCCTCGCGGATGCCGATCATGCGCGGCAGCCGCTGCGTGCCGCCGCCGCCCGGCAGCAGGCCGACGGTCACTTCCGGCAGGCCGATCTGCGCCCTGGGATTGTCCGCGGCGATGCGATAGTGGCAGGCGAGGCAGATCTCGTAGCCGCCGCCGAGCGCCGTGCCGTTGATGGCGGCGACGAAAGGCTTGCCCGATTTCTCCATGTCGCGGAAGAGTTTGTGCATCCCGGCGCTGCGCGCCATCATGGTCGCGGCGTCGTTCACCTGCTGCAGCATGCTGAGGTCGGCGCCGGCCAGGAAGTCGGCCTTGGCCGAGGTGATGATCACGCCCTTGACGGCCGCATCCTTGATCGCCCCGGTGACCTTCTCGGCAAAGGCCTTGATGGAGGCGTCGTTCAGCACGTTCATGCTGCGGTCGGGCATGTTCCAGGCGATGGTGGCGATGCCGTCCTGGTCGATGGCGTAGTCGATCATGTTCGATCCTCGTTCAGGCAGCCTCAGGCCGCGGCGGCGGCGGCAATCACCGTCCGCCGACGCCGAAGCCTGAGCAGGAGAATGCTCAGAGCCGCTCGATGATGGTCGCAGTGCCCATGCCGGCGCCGACGCAGAGCGTGGCAAGGCCGGTCGCCAGGTCGCGCCGTTCCAGTTCGTCGAGCAGGGTGCCGAGAATCATGGCGCCGGTCGCGCCGAGCGGATGGCCGAGCGCGATGGCGCCGCCGTTCACGTTCATCTTGTCGTGCGGCACGTCGAGCACCTGCATGAAGCGCAGCACCACCGCGGCGAAGGCCTCGTTCAGCTCGTAGAGATCGATGTCGTTGACGCCCATGCCGGCGCGCTTCAGCGCCTTCTCGGCGGCGAACGACGGGCCGGTCAGCATGATGGTCGGCTCGGACCCGATGGAGGCGAACGAGCGGATGCGCGCCCGCGGTTTCAGGCCGAGCTTCCGGCCGATTTCCGCGTTGCCGATCAGCACCGCGGCCGCGCCGTCGACGATGCCCGAGGAATTGCCGGCGTGATGCACGTGATTGAGCCGCTCGACTTCCGGGTAGCGCTGGATGGCGACGGAATCGAAGCCGAAATTCTCGCCCTGCACCTTGAACGAGGGTTCGAGCGAAGCCAGGCTCTGCATGGTGGTGTCGGGACGCAGATGCTCGTCCTTGTCGAGGATGGTGAGGCCGTTGATGTCCTTCACCGGCACCACGGACTTCTTGAAGAAGCCGTTCTTCCACGCGCTGGCCGCGCGCTTCTGGCTTTCCACCGCATAGGCGTCGACGTCGTCGCGGCTGAAACCGTACTTGGTCGCCACGAGGTCGGCGGAAATGCCCTGCGGCACGAAGTAGGTGTGGAAGGCGACTTGCGGGTCCATGGCCCAGGCACCGCCCGAGGAGCCCATCGGCACGCGCGACATGCTTTCGACGCCGCCGCCGATCGCCATTTCCGACTGGCCGGCCATCACCTGCGCCGCCGCCATGTTGCAGGCCTCCAGGCCGGAAGCGCAGAAGCGGTTGATCTGCACGCCGGCGGTGGTCTCCGCATAGCCGGCCTGAATCACTGCGACGCGGGCGATGTCGGAGCCCTGTTCGCCGACCGGCTCGACGCAGCCCAGGATGACGTCATCGACCGCCGACGTGTCGAGGTTGTTGCGGTCGCGCACGGCCTGGAGCGCGGTGACGGCGAGGCGCATCGGCGTCACCTCGTGCAGCGTGCCGGAGGCGCGGCCCTTGCCGCGCGGCGTGCGGACGGCGTCGTAGATGAATGCATCGGTCATGGCATTTCCTTCCTCTCGCTAGCGATCGACCCGATTGGGCGCGCCGGTCAGAGCGTGCGCGCGACGATCTCCTTCATGATCTCGCTGGTGCCGCCGAAGATGCGCTGCACGCGCGCATCGGCGTAGAGCCGCGTGATCGGATATTCCCACATATAGCCGTAGCCGCCGTGCAGTTGCAGGCATTCGTCGATGACGCGGTTCGACATCTCCGTGCACCAGAGCTTGGCCATGGCGGCCGAGGCGGCGTCGAGCTGGCGTTGCACCACCAGGCCGAGGCAATGATCCACCATGGTGCGGCCGATCTGCACCTCGGTCTTGCATTCCGCCAGCTTGAAGCGCGTGTTCTGGAACTGCGCCACCGGCTGGCCGAAGGCCTTGCGCTCGCGCGTATAGGCGATGGCGTGGTCGAGCGCGGCTTCCGCCATGGCCATGTTGCGCAGCGCCACCTGCAGCCGCTCCCAGGCCAGTTCCTGCATCAGGTACTGGAAGCCCTTGCCCGCCTCGCCGAGCAGGTTCTCCGCCGGCACGCGCACGTCGGCGAAGAACAGTTCCGAGGTGTCCTGGGCGTGGGTGCCGATCTTGTGCAGGTTGCGGCCCTTGCTGAAACCCTTGCGATCGGCCTCCACCAGCACCAGCGACATGCCCTTGGCGCCCTTGGCCGGATCGGTCTTGGCGACGACGATGACCAGGTCGGAAAGCTGGCCGTTGGTGATGAAGGTCTTCTGGCCGTTGATGACGAGATCGTCGCCGTCGCGCACGGCCGTGGTCTTGATGCCCTGGAGATCGCTGCCGGCGCCCGGCTCGGTCATGGCGATGGCCAGGATCACCTCGCCGCGCGCCGCCTTCGGCAGCCATTGCCGTTTCTGCGCCTCCGACCCGTAATTCAGGATATAGGGCGCGGCGATGTCGGAATGCAGGTTGAAGCCGAGGCCGGAGGCGCCCGCGCGGGCAATCTCCTCGATGATGACGGCACTGTAGAAGCGGTCGGCGCCGGCGCCGCCGTATTCCTCTGGAATCACCGTGCAGAGCAGGCCCGCCGCGCCGGCCTTCAGCCAGACCTTGCGGCTCACCCGCTGCTCCTTTTCCCACTGCGCATGATGCGGCGTCACTTCGCGCTCGATGAAGCGCCGCACTTGGTCGCGGAACAGCTCGTGCTCGGCGGTGAAGCTCTGGCGGGGAATGAAGGCGGTCATCGGGCGAACCTCAGAGCGAGCGCGAGATCAATTCTTTCATGATCTCGTTGGTGCCGCCGTAGATGCGCTGGACACGCGAATCGACGAACATGCGGCACACCAG
>DATKQA010000313.1:0-2379 GCA_035523835.1 Candidatus Sulfotelmatobacter sp. | reverse complement strand
GCAAGGGCCGCATAGTAGGTTTCGTAGCCGACGGCGGAATGGTCGAAATGGAAGAAGGATTCCCGGCCATAGAGCAGGTCCGGCAGGTGCAGCGTCAGGCGCGATTCATCGCGGGTGATGACACCGCCGCGTCGCTGTGCTTGCGTCGTCCCGGCCGCCAGGAGGCCGAGCAGCACCACGGCCAGCACGCGAAACGGATGTCTTCCAAGCGACGGCAACTGTCTCACCAGCGGGCCTCGAAATGGCCGATTTCCGCCGAAAATCGTGGCGCTGTCGTGACCGCGACTCGGCGTATCCGGTGCAAGGCTAGCGACGAACGAATCCGCAGGCAATCAGGTCTGCATGCGCGACGCTTCAGCAGGAATTCGCTCGCGCCGTCATGGAATCCGGGTAATCTCCCGGCCGCGCCCGGAACAACCGGCGGGACCGGCAGGATGACGGCAGAATTTCGGAGCATTCGCAACGGCCGGGCACTGCTGCCTTCCGGCGAGCTGGCCGCCGCCGACATTGCCATCGAAGGTTCGGCGATCGCGGCGGTCGAGCCCCCTGCCGGTGCCGCCGCGCGGTCGATCGACGCCGCCGGCCTGCTGGTGCTGCCCGGCATCGTCGACCTGCATGGCGATGGCTTCGAGCGCCAGATCATGCCGCGGCCCGGCGTCGCCTTTCCGCTCGACGTGGCCCTGGTCGATACCGACCGCCAGCTTCTCGCCAACGGCATCACCACCGCCTTCCATGCCCTGACCTGCTCGTGGGAACCGGGCTTGCGCGGGCGCGACACCGCCGTGCGCTTCGTCGAGCGCCTCGCCGCCATGCGGCCGCAGCTCGGCTGCGACACAAGGCTGCACCTGCGCTGGGAAACCTACAATCTGGCCATGATCGAAGAGGTCGAGCGCTGGATGGCCGCGGGCGCCGTGCATCTGCTCGCCTTCAACGACCATCTGCCGGAAATGCACGCCAAGCGCGGCGACCGCACCGCCATGGTGAAATATGCCGAGCGCGGCCAGATCGATGTCGCGGGCTTCGTCGCCCTGCTGGAGCGGACCGCCGCGGCCGGGCCGGGGGTGCCGGCGGCGATCGAACGGCTGGCGCGCGCCGCCGCTGCCCGCGGCATCGCCCTCGCCTCGCACGACGACAAGACCGCCGCCGATCGCCAGCGCTATCAGGCGCTCGGCTGCACCATCTGCGAGTTTCCCATGCGGGCGGAAGCCATGGCTGAAGCGATGCATCTGCGCTCCGCCGTCGTCATGGGCGCGCCGAACGTGCTGCGCGGCCACAGCCACAACGGCAGCCTCGATGCCACCGCCGCCGTTGCCGAAGGCCGCTGCACCATTCTGGCCTCCGACTACTATTATCCGGCGCAGGCGTTGGCTGCCTTCCGCCTGATACGCGAGAAGATCCGCGATCTCGCCGCCGCCTGGGCCCTGGTATCGCGCAACCCGGCGCGGGCGGCCGGCCTTGGGGATCGCGGCGAGATCGCCCTGGGCAAGCGCGCGGACCTGGTGCTGATCGACCCCGGCCCGGCGCGAATTCCCCGCGTGGTGGCGACCATCGCGCGGGGCAAGCTGGTGCATGTCGCCGGCGACGCCTGGCGCTTCGCCTGAGGCAAGGGCGCAAGCTCTATTTCTCTTCCGGGAGGGTGATGACATGAAGGAATTTTCTGGGCGGATAGCGGTGGTCACCGGCGGCGGCACCGGCATGGGGCGCGAACTGGTGCGCCAGCTCATCGCCGAGGGTTGTCATGTGGCGACCTGCGATGTATCGGCGCCGGCCATGGCGGAAACCCGACGGCTTTGCGAGGCGGCGCAGATGCCCCAGGGCGTGCGGCTCACCACGCATCTGGCCGACGTGTCGAACGAGGCCGATGTGCAGCGCTTTCGCGACGAGGCGGCAAAGCAGCACGCGACCGACAGAATCCATCTCCTGTTCAACAACGCCGGCATCGGCGGCGGCGGCAGCCTGTTCACCAGCAGCCGCGAGGAATGGGAACGCACCTTCGCCATCTGCTGGGGCGGCGTCTATCTTTGCACCCGCAGCTTCCTGCCGCTGCTGCAGAAGGCCGACCAGGGCCATATCGTCAATACCAGCAGCGTCAACGGCTTCTGGGCCTCGCTCGGGCCGGTGATGCCGCATACCGCCTATAGCGCGGCGAAATTCGCGGTCAAGGGCTTCACCGAGGCGCTGATCACCGACCTCAGGCTCAATGCGCCGCACATCAAATGCTCGGTGGTGATGCCCGGCCATATCGGCACCTCCATCGCCAGCAATTCGCGCAAGATCATCACCGGCACCACTTCCGACGAATTGAGTCCGGCCGAAATCGCCCAGGCACGGGTGCGCATCGCCGCCATGGGCATGGACGCGGCGAAGCTGTCCGACGCC
>DATKQA010000312.1:0-2920 GCA_035523835.1 Candidatus Sulfotelmatobacter sp. | reverse complement strand
CCGCTGGCATCGGCGGTGCCGAGGCAGAGGAAGGGCGAGAGCGCGATGAAGCTGCGGCAGTGCCGGTCGAGCTTGGGCAGGCATTTGCGCACCGCCATCTCGGAAGGATGGCCATAGCAGGCGCGCAGCGCCTCGCTTTCGTCGATCGATTCCGCTCTCGTTGCCTCGCGCTCGGCGATATCGCGGTCCATGGGCAGGCTCCTTCGCCACCAGCGATCGGGTGGCGCCGATTAGATCACCCAATCGCCGCCGGCGCCATCGGCGTCGCGCCTGCGCCGCGGCATCAGGGCGCGGCCGCGTCCTGCCAGGGGTCGTAGCTGCCGAAGCTCCACAGCCGGCCCTCCAGGTCGCGGCAGCCATAGCCGCGGCCGCCGTACTCCTTGTCCTCGATCGGCATGACGATGGCGGCGCCGGCGGCCTTGGCGCGGGCATAATGCGCGTCGCAATCGGCGACCACGACATAGGCGCTCATCGTGTCGCCGCCGGCCTCGGCCGGCTGGCGGACCAGCCGGCCGTACTCGTCGTCGCGCACCGAGCCCAGCATGATCATGCCGTCGCCGAGGCGCAGTTGCGCGTGCGCGATGCCGCCCGCCGCGTCCGGCACCACCAGGTGGCGCTCGAAGCCGAAGGCGCGGCAGAGCCAGTCGATCGCCGCCGGCGCGTCGCGATAGCGCATGGTGGGGATGACGGTCATCCGCTGGGCCGGGTTGGTCATGTTGTTCTCCCCGTCGGCATGAAGCCGCGAGCGAACATAACAAGAACAAACAGACCGGTCAAGCCGCCCGCAAATGCCGCCGGCGCTAAGCCTTGGCCAGCAGCTTCCAGGTCGAGGTGGCGAAGGCGAGCAGTTCGCCCGCCTGGTCGCGCGCCTCGGCGCGCAGGAAGCAGATGCTGCGGCCCTGGCGCAGCATCTCGCCGCGGCAGGTCACGCGGCCGGCGCGGATGGCGCCCGCGTATTGGAACTTCGATTCGAGCGTGGTGCCGGCGCCGAGCAGGTGGTGCAGCCGATGGCCCATGGCGATGTCGAGCGCGGTCGCCATGATGCCGCCGTGCAACGTGCCCTGCGGATTGTAGAGGAAATCGGCGACCTCGAAGCTGACGATGCAGGCTTCCTCGGACTGCGTGATTTCCAGACCCAGGAATCGCGAAAGAAAGAAATCGCCGAACGCCTCGCGCTCGCCGCCGAGCGCGCGGGCAAAAGCGGCGCGGGCGGCGGCCTCATCGACGCGGCGGGTCATGGCCGGGGTTCCTCCTTTCTGCTCGTCCAGCCATAACACGGCGAGCTAAGAGGCGGCAGCTTTCAGTTGTTGCCGAGCCGCTTGACCGGTTTTCCCTGATCGCGCTTGAGCGTGAGATTGCACTGCGATCGGAACCAGACGAACATTACCTCGGCGCCGCCGTTCTCGATTTTGCTTTCATCCTTTGCATGCACCGGCGCAAAGGTGGTATCCGCCCCCGTGCCGTCGACCAGGAAGGTTGCCCGGCCATCCTCCTGCATGCTCATCGTGACCACGATCTGGCCGCCGGGGCGCATGGCGACATGGCGGCTCGCCTTGCCGTCGACCACGTCGAGGGTGAAACTGGCGAAGAACTTGCCATCCACGGCCCCGTTGCTCATCGGCACGCAGACGAAGTTGCCGAGCCAGGTGCCGTCGTTCGGGCCCTTGGGCAGAGCGGCCACTTTCGGTGCCGCTTCCTCCACCGCGGGCGCGGCGGGGGCGGGGGGAGCCGCCGCCGTCGCCGCCGTCTGAACGGCCGGCGCGGCCGGCGGGGTTGCCGTCGGGGCCGCGGCGGCCGCGCCGGGATCGACCCTTGCCTGACCCCGCTGCACTTCGAGCGCGGCGAGATCGGCATCGCGCTTCTTCGTCACGGCGTCGAGGCGGGAGTTGCAGCTTAGCTGGTCGCTCGGATTGCAGCTCTTGCGCTGTTCGGCCAGCGCCGCATCGGCCTGGCTCGCGATGTCGGCGCGCCGCTTGGCATAGAAGTCATCGCGCGCCGCCGCGGTCGGGAAGCTCACCGGCAGCAGCACCACGTTGATGCTCTCGGGATATTTGGTCATGGCGCCGCTCGCCGCGTCGACGACGACGCCGACCAGGCCGCCGAGGATGAGGTTGCCGGCCGTCATGCCCTGGAAGTACGAGCTGAGCGTGCCGTTTCCGTCGACATAGCCGTCCTTGCTGCAGGTAATGGCGACGTCGTCCTTGCTCTTGTCGAGCCGCACCGAACCGGGCGAGGGATTGATCACGCCGACCGCCTGGCCGTTGCGGGTCAATTTGCATGTCGCGCCGGCCGGATCGGTTATTACGGTCACCGTCTCGCTGGTGCCGGTGGTGACGGTGGCGCAGGCGCCGAGCATGAAGGCGAGCCAGAGCGGCACCAGCCGCATGACGAGCTTGTGCATGATCGAATCCTCAGCTTGTCGGTGCGTGCGGCGTGGCCACGTGGCTTGTCGTTGCCGCATTGGCCTTCAGCAGCGCGGCAATGAAGGCCTGGTCGGCCATGAGCTGGCCGACGGCATCCTTCAGCGCACCGTCGAGCGCGATCTTGGCGTTGTCGCCGGAGGCGAGCTGCAGATTTTCCACCTTGCCCTTGCCGAGCACGCCGCGCTCGAAAAGCACCGCGCCGCTGGTGTTCTTCACCGTGACGTGCAACAGGCAATCGGCGTCGGCGCTGCCGGAGAGAAAGCCGTTGTGGAACTGGCTGTAAAAGCGGTTCAGGTCGACGCCGACCTGCGCCTGGCCGGCGGCCAGCACGAAGCCGCGGGCCTTGAGCTCGGTCTCGATGGCCTGGGACAGCGCCGCATCCACGTCGTTGTTGGCGAGGATCGGCGCCGTATCCATGCCGTAGCCGTTGACCTTGTTGCTCACCTTGTCCTTCGGCCCGTCGCGGTGATCGACGACGCTCACCTGCACCTTGGCAT
>DATKQA010000311.1:0-2409 GCA_035523835.1 Candidatus Sulfotelmatobacter sp. | reverse complement strand
AGGGCCTGGGCGAAGGCGGCGTAGAGCCGCCAGTCGCGGCGCTCGTTGGCATCGGCGAGCGTGCTGCGCCGCACCTGACCACGGATGCCCATGTGATAGAGCTTCGCCTGTTGGGCGTTCAGGCAGGTCACCGTGTCGCGCAGGCTGTCGCGGTAGGTCAGCTGAGCAAAGGCCATGCATCGGAAATGATCCTGGCAGCTGAAAGTCCTAACCGAGCGATCGCCACCATAGCGCTCGACGTGCCGCCGAAAGGTCTGCTGCGGCAGGTGATCCATCAGTTGGGAGAACACCAGTTTGCCCTCGTACATCGTCCGCCTCCGCACCCATGCCTGGCCGCGGATGCTCGGTCGATGTCGAAGCGCAGTTCAAGTCGGCAACAGGCCAAAAGCGGTCGTTCGCTCCGCCTTATCAATCGCTTATGAACACTGCTGCGGCGTTAAGCCGGACAGTAGTGGGACATCATACTTAATTGCGTGCTGATCCAATTTTGGAGTGCACCCCTTGGATGAGACAGAGAGACTAGGGGCGGTGGCTTGCAGCTTGATCGTTGGCCGAAAATGTTCTATAATTGTTCCAATCATCTGAAGTGGCGACTATTCCGCGATCGGCGGTCGGGAATGCGCCGTCCGAATGTGGCTTCTGAACCGGTAAAAAGTACACATATCATTTTAAATCAAATGATTATGGATATTTTCTCAGAAACAGAATGGGCTGCACTTGGCGGCAATTGGCGCCACTCGGCCGGCAATCGGCGCCAGTCGGCCGGCAATCGGCGCCACTTGGCAGCCCCTTGGCGCCACTCGGCCGCGCGCCGGCCCGCTTCAGGCAGCCGGCAGGATCACCATCATGCGCAGGCCGCGCGGGCTGACGTTCTCGGCCGCCACGCTGCCGCCGATGGCCTCGACATTGCGCCGCACGAGCCAGAGGCCGAGGCCGAAATGGCCGCCCTCGTTCGGCCGGTCGACGCCCGGCCGGTGCGAGAAATGCCGCTCGAAGATGCGCTGCAGATGGCCCGGCTCCACCCCCGGCCCCTGGTCCTCGACGGTGAAGGTGACGCGCCGGCCGACCGGGCTCAGCAGAATGCGGATCTCGCCCTGGTCGGGCGAGAAGCTGACGGCGTTCTCCAGGATGTTCTCGACCACCGTCTCCAGCAGCTCCTCGCCGCCGAGCACGCAGAGCCGCGGCTCGATGCGCGGCGACAGGCGCACGCCGCGGGCGGCCGCCGCGGCGGAGAAGTCGGCGAGCATCTCCTCGACCAGTTGCGACAGGTCGACCCGGCGGCGCGGCGGGTCGACCGATTCGGCGATCGCCTCGTCCATGCGGCGCGCCGTCGCCACCAGCCCGTCGAGCTTCTCGATCGAGCGCTCGACCAGTTCGAGCGAACGGCGCTCGCGCGCGTCGGCCAGGCGCAGCGCGCGGCGGATCGGCTCCAGCGACTGCGCCATCACCGCGATCGGCGCCTTGAAGGCATGGGCGTTCTCCTCGGCCGCCTGGCGGATGGCGATGGCCGAGCCGCGCAGCCGCTCGACCATGCCATCGAAGGCTTCCGCCACCACGTCGAGCTCGGGCATGCGGTTGAGCGCGGCGAAGGATTGCGCCGG
Source organism: Candidatus Sulfotelmatobacter sp. (assembly GCA_035523835.1). Lineage (GTDB taxonomy): Bacteria > Pseudomonadota > Alphaproteobacteria > Ferrovibrionales > Ferrovibrionaceae > DASQHM01. Next base: position 808 of record DATKQA010000311.1, on the reverse strand, counting down.
CGCCTCGCCCGACTTGATGCGCCGCGCCAGCCGCGTGAAATGGTGCAGGCTGCGCCAGATGCCGAGGAAGATGACGAGGATGGCGGCCACCAGCACGGCATAGGCGAGCGCGGCGATCTCGAGCTCGGTGGTCTGCCAGTAGGGCCGGCCGACCGAGGAACCGAGGAAGCCGGCGCTCGATTGCGAGGCCACCGCCACCCAGCAGCCGGAGGCGACCTGGATCGGATTGACCGAGGTCAGGATCTCCTCCTGCCCGGCCGGGTTCTTGTAGCGGATGGCCAGTTGCCGGTTGTCCTCGCAACTGTCCTTGAGCCGCTCGAGGATGCCGGTCTCCAGCAGGTCGGTGCGCTCCGCCTCCATATATTCCTTCTCGATCGGCGGCGCCGCCGCGATCAGGTAGAAGCCGGCGGCGCCGGAGCTGCCGGTCGGGCGGAACAGCAGGCGGATACGCTGCTGGTCGCCGGCAAGCTGCAGCAGCGCCTGGCGGAGCGTCGGCAGCGTGCTGCCGGAGAAATTGGCGAGCAGCGGCTGCAGCCCGGCGGCGACCAGCCTGCCCTGGTCCTGCACGCTCTTCAGCAGCAGGGTCTGCTTGTCGTGGTCGGCGGCCTCGAAGTTCTGATAGACGATCACCGGCACCGCGGCGAAGACCGCCACCAGGAAGATCAGCTTGGCGGCCAGTGACCGGACCAGCCGCCAACGCGCCGAGGGTCGTTCATTCACGCCAGCGGTAACCGAAGCCGGCATAGTTCTCGATCCGGTCGAAGCTGGAATCGAGCGACACGAACTTCTGGCGGATGCGCTTGACGAA
>DATKQA010000310.1:0-2759 GCA_035523835.1 Candidatus Sulfotelmatobacter sp. | reverse complement strand
GACGATAGACCTCGACGATGCTGGGAATGCGAAAAATCCGGAAGGCGATGAACAGCAGCACGCCGGCGAGCGCCGCGTGCGGCACGTGGGCCAGGAGGCTCGCCCCGAAGACCACGAGCCCCAGCACGAGGCCGGCGGCGATCACGCCCGCGAGCTGAGAGCGCCCGCCGGTCTCCGAGACGATCGCCGTCCGCGGCGGGCTGGCGTTCACCGGAAAGGCGCCGAACAGTCCGGCCAGGAGGCTGCCGGCGCCGATCCCGATGAAGTCGCGGTTGACCGCGGGCGCCGCGCCGGGATCCGAGACGAACGCGCGTGTCGTCGCGGCGGTCTGCAGCATGACGACGACCGACACGATCAGCGCCAGCGGCACGACATGGAACAGCTCATCGAGACTGAGGGACGGCAATGAGAAGCTCGGCAACGTGCCGGGAACCTTCCCCAGGACGGTCACGCCACGGCGTTCCAGTCCGAACGTCAGGACGGCGGCGGTCGCGAGAGCCAGTCCGACGAACGCCACCGGGATGCGCGCGCTGAAGCGCTCCGAAACGATGATCAGGCCGAGCACGGCGAGACCGAGCGCGAGGGAAAAGAGGTTCACGCGATCGAGTTGCGCCGCGATGCCGACGACGCCGTGCAGCAAGCTGCCGCCCGGGGCCGCGACGCCGAGCAGATCAGGCAGCTGCGAGACGATGATGTGTAGCGAGATGCCGGCGAGAAAACCGGTCGTGACCGGAACCGACAGGAGGTCCGCGATCCAGCCGAGACGCAGCAATCCGCTGCCGATCAGCAGGATGCCGACGACGAGCGCCAGCGCCGCCGCCATTCCGGAATAGCCCGGCGTGCCCGCCGCCGCCCAGGTCACCAGGCCGCCGGCGAAAATCGGCGTGATCGTCGAATCGGCCCCGGCGGACAGGAAGCGGTTGGCCCCGAACGTGGCGAACGCGATCGAGCCGGCGATGAACGCAAAAAAGCCGACCTGCGGCGCGAAGCCGCCGAGGTGCGCGGTCGCCATCTGCTCGGGAATCGCAATGGCGGCGAGCGTCAGCCCGGCCGCCAGATCCTGGTTCAGGTTCCGCGCGGCATAACCGGACATCGAGGCAAAGAACGGCCAGGGCCGGCGGGCCGACCCTCCCGTGTCGTTCGAGGTTCCGGCCTTCCCGCCGTTCATGCGCGAGCGCGCGCCGCCGCCACCGACGCGCCAGTCGAAAAGCGCGCGCCGCCCAACGGCAACCTAGGTCTCGCGCGGTTGAGGAGCACGATGTTGCCCGATCATGCCGAGCAGGCCGCGCCGGAAGAACAGCACGACGATCATGAAGAACAGTCCGATGAACGACATCCAGTTCTGGGTCTGGCTCGACACGTAGTCCTGGAGCACGACGAAGATCGCCGCGCCGACCAGCGGACCCCAGAAGTTCCGCATGCCGCCGAGCACCACCATGATGACGAAATCGCCCGACTGGTCCCAGCGCAGATCGTGCGGGTCGGCGAAGTTGTTGAGGAGCCCGTAGAGCGTGCCGCCAAGGCTGGCGAAGGTGCACGAGATCACCCAGGAAATCCAGATGTGCCGGTCGACCGAAATGCCGAGAAAGCGCGCGCGGCTCTCGTTCTCGCGGATCGCGAGAAGGGTGCGGCCGAAAGGCGAGCGCAGCAGCGCGGCCATGATGCCGATGGCGATCGCGAAGCACAGCAGGACCCAATAATAGAATGCCACGTCGTTGCCGAGGATGTCCCACGTGGCGACGCCGAGATCGATCGGCAGGCGCTGCCAACCGGACAGGCCGTCGTCGCCGCCGGTGACGTCGTTCCATCGGAAGGCGATGAAGTAGAACACCTGGCCGAAGGCGATCGTCACCATGGCGAAATAGATGCCGCGGCGGCGCGCGATCACCAACCCGATCACGGCGGCCGCGACGGCGCCGGTGAGCACGCCGACGGCCATGCCGGCGAGCGTGCTCGGCACCAGGTACTTGATGGTGAGGCCGGCGCCGTAGGCGCCGAGCCCGAAATAGGCGGCATGCCCGAACGACAGCACGCCGGTGAAACCGAGCAGGAAATTCAGCGCCGTCGCCGTCAGCGCCAGGATCATGACGCGGCTGCCGAGCTGCGTGTAGCCGCCGACCGCGCCGATCCAATACGGCATGGTGAGGAGCAGCGCCCAGACCAGGGCGTCGCCGGCGCGCTTGTCGAGGCGAAGCATCAGAAGCGGCCCTCCTCGCCCAGGAGTCCGCGTGGCCGCAGCGACAGGACGAGCCCCATCATGACGTAGATGACCACCTCGCTCGCCGATGGGAAGAACACCGTCGTGACGCCCGCGGCGAGACCGATCAGCAAACCGCCCAAGAGGGTGCCCGGCAGGCTGCCGAGACCGCCGATGATGATGGCGACGAAGCTCGGCATGATGAGCTCGGTGCCGATGGTCGGCTGCAGTCCCAGCATGCCGGCGGCGAGCACGCCCGCGAGGCCGGCCAGGAAGATGCCCATGCCGAAATTCAGATTGCGCAGCACCACGACGTTGACGCCCAGGCTCGACACCATCTCGAGGTCGGTGGTGGCGGCACGGATGCGCACGCCGAGTCGGGTCCTGGTCAGCACCAGGAACAGCGCGATCACCGTGACGGTGACCAGCGTGACCATGAACACCCGGTAGCCCGTGATGAAGAAGAACGCCGTGCTCAGCGGCGTCGACATCCAGGCGGGAACCGAGAACGGCAAGGTCTGCGGCCCCCAGAAGTATCGCGTGCCGTCCTCGAGGACGAAGG
>DATKQA010000309.1:0-5437 GCA_035523835.1 Candidatus Sulfotelmatobacter sp. | reverse complement strand
TGCGCGAGGGCCGCATCGCCGTCTGGGACGCCGCCTTCAACGCGCGCGAGGCCGACAAGCCGAGCATGATCGGCATCGCCTGAGCGCGCCGTCGCCGCGCTCAGGCGCTTCCTATTTCATAGCGCTTCCGGTGAAATCGCGCGTGCCGGACCGGAGGGATTCCGGCCCGCCACGCAGCACGCCCGGTTCCGCCGGCTTCGCCTCAGCGGATGTGCAGCGGCACCACGATGTTCAGCCCCGGCGGCCCGTAATAGACCGGCGGGGGCGGCACATAGGCCACCGGCGGCGGGGGCGGCGCATAGACGACCGGCGGCGCCACATAGACGCCCGGCGGGCCGAAGAAGCGCGGCCCCCAGTAGTGCCCGTGGTAATAGTGATGATGCCAATGGTCATAGGCCATGGCCGGCGCCGCACCGAGCGCGCCGGCGGCAGCCGCGCCGGCCACCAGGCCGGCGAGCAGAAGGCGACGCCAGCGGCGGCCATGCTTTGTCCCGGCGGACGCTTCGGCTGGGCGGACGACGTACGACGACATGATACCCTCCATCCTGCGACGGGCGCTCGTGCGGGCGCCTTGCATCACTCTATAGATCGGTCAGCAATGTGGCCGGCTCCAGGCGGCAGCGGTGACAATATTCGGGCAGCGGCGTGACGGTGCGGGTCCTTCGCCGTCGACCGCGCGCAGGCCGCACCGGCCTGGACCCTGCCTGCCGGCGTTAGTGCCGCTGTCTCGCGCTATTGCGCCGTGTAGCCGCCGTCGATGACCAGTTCGGCGCCGGTGACGAAGCTCGCGGCGTCGGAGGCGAGGAACAGGATGCCCTCGGCGATCTCCTCCGGCTTGCCCATGCGGCCGATCGGATGGCGATCGACGATGTTCTTCTTCAGCCGCTCGCCGTTCGCCGTGGTCTCGATCGGGCCGAGCACCATCGGCGTCTCGATATAGCCGGGATGCACGGAGTTGATGCGCACGTTCCAGCCGGCCGCCGCGGCCTCGAGCGCCGCCGACTTGGTGAACAGCTTCACCCCGCCCTTGGAGGCGCAATAGGCCGAGGATTGCGCCAGCCCGACCAGGCCGGCGATGGAGGAGATATTGATGATCGAGCCGCCGCCGCTCTCGCGCATGGCGGCGACGCCCTCGCGCGTGCCGAGGAACACGCCGTCGAGGTTGATCGCCTGCACCTTGCGCCATTCCTCGAGCGAGGTGTCGAGCAGGGATTTGCGCAGCGCGATGCCGGCGCCGTTCAACAGCACGTCGAGCCGGCCGAAGGCACGCTTCACCGCGGCGACGGCGGCCTTCCACGCGCTCTCGCTGCTGGCGTCATGGTGGATGAAGATGGCGCCGGGACCGATCTGCCGCAGCTCCGCCGCCAGCGCCTCGCCGGCGGCGGCGTTGAGGTCGGAGACGGCGACCTTGGCGCCTTCGCGCGCGAACAGCAGCGCCGTCGCCTTGCCGATGCCCGAGGCGCCGCCGGTGATCAGCGCCACCTTGTCCTGCAGGCGGTTCATGGCCGGCCTCCGTTCAGCCGATGGCGGCGGCCTTGCGCAAGCCCTCGATATCGCCGGCGGAGAAGCCCCAGTCGGCCAGCGCCTCCTGGGTATGCTGGCCGGCGCGGGCCGGGCCGCGCTGGATTTCCGCCCGCGTCCGGCTGAAGCGCGGCGCCGGGCCGGGCTGCATCACGCCGTCGACCTCGACGAAGGTGCCGCGCGCCTTCATGTGCGGATGGTTCGGCGCCTCGGCCATGCTCAGCACCGGCGCGAAGCAGACGTCGCTGCCTTCCATCACCTTGCACCATTCCTCGCGCGTCTTGCCCTTGAACACCGCGGTCAGCCGCTCGCGCAGCTTGGGCCAACCGGCACGGTCGTGCTGCTTCGGCAGGCTCTCCTTGTCGAGGCCGGTGAGACGCAGCAGCTCGGCATAGAACTTCGCCTCGATGGCGCCGATCGAGACGTGCTTGCCGTCCTTGGTCTCGTAGACGCCGTACCAGGGCGCGCCGGTGTCGAGAATGTTGCTGCCGCGGCTGTCGGTCCAGCGGCCGGCGGCACGCAGGCCGTAGATGCCGGTCATCAGCGAGGCGGCGCCGTCGATCATCGCGGTATCGACGATCTGTCCCCGGCCCGAGGACCTGCATTCCAGGAGCGCGCAGACGATGCCGAAGGCGAGATACATGGCACCGCCGCCGAAATCGCCGACCAGGTTGAGCGGCGGCACCGGCGGGCCGCCGTGGTTGCCGATGGAATAGAGCGCGCCGGTCAGCGCGATGTAGTTGATGTCGTGGCCGGCGGCATGCGCGATCGGCCCGGCCTGGCCCCAGCCGGTCATGCGGCCGTAGACCAGCCGCGGATTGAGCTTCAGGCATTCCTCCGGGCTGAGGCCGAGCCGCTCCATCACGCCCGGGCGGAAGCCCTCGATGACGGCATCGGCCTTGGCGATCAGCTTCTTCACCGCGGCGATGCCCTCCGGCTTCTTCAGGTCGACCGCGACCGAGCGGCGGCCGCGGTTCAGCAGGTTGTATTTGGCGTCGGTCGGCACGCCGAGATCGGCCGCCTCGGTGCGGTCGACGCGCAGCACCTCCGCGCCCATGTCGGACAGCATCATGGAGCAGAACGGCCCCGGCCCGATGCCGGCGAGTTCGACGACTTTGATACCTGCTAACGGACCCATGTCAGTTCACCTGTCGTTGCTGATGTTCCCAGTAAGGCTTGCGCAACTCGCGCTTGAGGATCTTGCCGGAGGGATTGCGCGGCAAGGCCTCGACGAAATCGACCGAGCGCGGCACCTTGTAGCCGGCGATGCGCTCGCGGGCGAAGTCGATCAGCTCCTTCGGGCCGAGCTCGGCGCCGGGCTTTCGCACCACCACCGCCTTCACCGCCTCGCCCCATTGCTGATCGGGCACGCCGATGACGGCGACGTCGGCGACCGCGGGATGGCCGAACAGCGCGCTCTCCACCTCGGCCGGATAGATGTTCTCGCCGCCGGAGACGATCATGTCCTTCACCCGGTCGAAGATGTAGATGTAGCCGTCCTTGTCCTTGTAGCCGGCATCGCCGGTGTGAAACCACTCGCCCCTGATCGAGCGCGCCGTCGCTTCCGGCAGGTTCCAGTAGCCGAGCATGATCTGCGGCGTGCGGCAGACCAGCTCGCCGACCTCGCCCGCCGGCAATTCCCTGCCGAAGGCATCGACGATCCTGATCTCCACGCCCGCCATCGGCTTGCCGCAGGATTTCATCCGCTCGACGGCATGCTCGCCATGGTCCTCCGGGCCGAGGTAGGTGATGCCGCCGGTGGTCTCGGTCAGGCCGTAGACCTGCGCCAGGTCGCAGCGGAAGGTCTTGAGCGCGTTGCGGATGAGATCGAGCGGCGCCGGCGAGGCGCCGTAGAGGACCAGCTCGAGCGCGGAGAAATCGGTGTCGCGGCACTGCGGCGCCTGCAGCAGGAACAGCATCATCGCCGGCACGAACAGCGCCTTGGTGACCTTGTATTGCTCGAGCGTGCGCAGGATCGCCGCCGGCTCGAAATCCCTGGTCATGACGTTGTCGATGCCGCGATAGAGGCCGACCAGCGCCCAGCCGCTGCCGCCGATATGGAACAGCGGCATGCAGACCAGGTTCACGTCCCGGTCGTGCCAGTTGCCCCACTGCTCGATGGCGAGCGGCATCAGGGTGAGCAGATTGGCGTGGCTGAGCTGCGCGCCCTTGGGGTGCCCCGTCGTGCCGCTGGTGTACATCTGGATAGCGCAATCCTGCAGCGCGATCGGCAGCGCGGGATCGCCGTCCGCCTGCGCCGCGAGCCAGGCGTCATAGGCCGGCCAGGCGCCGTGCCGGCCGTCGAGCGCCACTATCTGCCGCACGCACGTCAGCGCACCGGCGATCTTTTCGACCAGCGGATAGAAATCGGCGCCGACGAACAGCAGCTCGGCCTGGGCGTCGTTCACCACATAGGCGACCTCCGGCCCGGCCAGGCGGAAATTCACCGGCACCAGCACGGCGCGGCACTTGGCGCTGCCGAACCAGAGATCGAAGAAGCCGACGCTGTTTTTCGACAGGATGGCGATGCGGCTCTTCGGCTTGATGCCGGCCGCGATCAGCCCGTTCGCCGCCTGGTTGGCGCGCCGGTCCAGCTCGCCGTAGCTGTAGCGCCGGCCCTCGAAATGGATCGCGGCGCGGTCGGGACGCGTCCTGCCGTGGTGGCGCACGATATCGGCCACGGTCTGCATGCTGGCGGCACCTGCCACGCCTCTTCCTCCCGGCAAATTCTAAGCCATCTTAGAACGACTGACCGGCCGTGGGAACCGCTCTGCTGGCACCCCGAAGGCGGTCGCGGCGGGCGAAAAATCGCTTAAGATCGGCCGGGAAAATCGGGGAGGAAGCCATGTTCGAGACGCTGCCGCGGGCGCTTCGCGACAATCCGGTGCTGGCGCGTCACGCGCGCTTCTGCGACCTGGTGCTGGCCGTGCGCGAGACCGGCGCCCGGCGCTGGCGCATCGCCATTCGCGACGGCGCGGCCAGCGTCAGCGAGGCCGACGCCGCCGACGCTGCCATCGTGATCGAGGCGACGCCGGCGGCCTGGCGCCAATTCGCCGCGGCGGCGCCGCCGCCGGGCTACCAGGCGCTCACCGCCATGTTCACCACCGGTGAATTCACGGTGAGCGGCGACGTGCTCGCCTTCTTCCGCCACCTCAAGCTGATCGAGGCGCTGTTCCAATCGATCCGGCCGCCGCGCGCCGCGCCAACCGCCGCCGCCGGCGCGCTCGAGGTCCGCATCGAGCCGGTCACCGGGCGCTATCTCCATCTCGCCATCGCGGGTCGGCCGCATCGGCTCTATTTCGAGGAAGCGGGCCAGGGCATTCCGCTCCTCTGCCTGCATACCGCCGGCTCGGACGGACGGCAGTTCCGCGCCGTGCTCAACGATGCCGCCATCACCAGCCGCTATCGCGTCATCGCCTTCGACCTGCCCTGGCACGGCAAGTCCTCGCCGCCATCAGGCTTTCAGAACGAGATCTATGCGCTGACCACCGACCGCTACGTCGACACGGTGATGGCGGTGAAGGCGGCGCTCGGGCTGGAACGGCCGGTGGTGATGGGCTGTTCGATCGGCGGCCGCGCCGTGCTGCACCTGGCGCTGCGCCACGGCAAGGCGCTGCGCGCCTGCATCGGGCTGCAGTCGGCGCTCTATGCCGAGCCGGGCAATCGCTACGGCAGCGACATGTCGCAACTGCACCGGCCCGATGTCGACGGCGCCGAGGTCGGCGCCGCCTCGGTCGCCTCGCTGATCGCGCCGCAATCGCCCGAGGCCGAGCGCTGGGAGACGCTCTGGCACTATATGCAGGGCGGTCCGGGCGTCTTCATGGGCGACCTGGTCTATTATTTCGCCGACGGCGACATGCGCAACGGCATGGCGCGCGGCATCGATACCGCGCAATGCCCGCTCTACCTGCTTTCC
>DATKQA010000308.1:0-2052 GCA_035523835.1 Candidatus Sulfotelmatobacter sp. | reverse complement strand
CCGAGCGAGAGCGGCCCGCTCGACAGGCGCCAGACCACCGCGGCCAGCACGATGGCGAAGGCAGCCAGCATCGCCGCCAGCAGGCGCAGAATGAATTTACTCGCGGGTATTATCACATCGCCCGTTCGCGCCGGTTCGCGGACCTTGACCGCCCAACACTCATCCCGCACTCTGCCCCAAACGCCGGCATTTAGGAATGTGTCAATTATCGGTGACGTGGCGGTCCGCCTCTCTCCCGCGCCCTTACGATAAAAGCCAAGCGGCAGAGGGCCTTCGCCGCTGGCACGAAGCCGGCGCGGCGGCCGGCCTCGCGGCTTTCGCGACCGCCTTCGCGGCCGAGCCCGCCGGCCGCGCCCTGCTCGAAGCGCTGTTCGGCAACAGTCCCTATCTCGGCCAATGCGCGCTGGAGGAGGTCGGGCTGGTTCGCCGGCTGGCGCAGGAGCCGCCCGCGGCCATCCTCGCCGACCTCGTCGCCGACGTGAGCGCGCTCGCCTTCGCGCAGGCGGAAGCCGAACTCGGCCGCGCGCTTCGCCTGGCGAAGCGCCGGCTGGCGCTGCTCACCGCCGTCGCCGACATCGCCGGCCTCTGGTCGCTCGCCGAGGTGACCGGCGCGCTCAGCCGCTTTGCCGAGGCCGCGCTGCAGGCCGCCGCCCGCCATCTGCTGCATCAGGCGCGCCAGGCCGGCGAGCTCGACCTGCCCGACGGCGCCGACCCCGCCGCCGGCAGCGGGCTTGCCGTCATCGGCATGGGCAAGCTCGGCGCCCGCGAGCTCAACTATTCCAGCGATATCGACCTGATGGTGCTGTACGACCAGGAGCGCGTGCGCTATGTCGGCGGGCGGACGGCGCAGGATTGCTTCGTGCGCATCACCCGCGGCCTGGTGCGCCTCATGCAGGAGCGCACGCTCGACGGGTATGTCTTCCGCACCGACCTGCGGCTCCGGCCGGATCCCGGCGCAACGCCGGTGGCGCTCTCCATGGCCGCGGCAGAGAGCTATTACGAGGCGCTCGGCCAGAACTGGGAGCGCGCCGCCATGATCAAGGCGCGCTGCGTCGCCGGCGACATCGAGGCCGGCCAGGCCTACCTCGGCCGCATCGCGCCGTTCGTCTGGCGCCGCCATCTCGACTATGCCGCGATCGAGGACATCCATTCGATCAAGCGGCAGATCCAGGCCTTCAAGGGCCATGGCGACGTGACCGTGCGCGGCCACGACATCAAGGTCGGGCGCGGCGGCATCCGCGAGATCGAGTTCTTCGCCCAGACCCAGCAGCTCATCGCCGGCGGCCGCGACAAGCGCTTGCGCGTGCCCGACACGCTCGGCGCGCTCGCCGCCTTCGTCGCCACCGGCCGTCTGGCGCCGCAGGTGGCGGCGGAGCTCACCGCCGACTACCAGTTCCTGCGCCGGCTGGAACACCGGCTGCAGATGATCGACGACGAACAGACCCACCGCCTGCCGGAGAGCGAGGCCGGGCTCGACCATGTCGCGACCTTCATGGGCTACGGCGACACGGCGGCGTTTCGCCGCGAACTGCTGGCGGTGCTGGAGAACGTGCGGCGGCACTACGGCGCGCTGTTCGAGACCGCGCCCGACCTCGGCGCCGGGCCGGCCGGCAGCCTGGTCTTCACCGGCACCGAGGACGATCCGGAAACGCTCGCGACCCTCGGCAAGCTCGGCTTCGCCGACACCGCTTGGGTGGCGGCGACGGTGCGCGGCTGGCATCACGGCCGCTACCGCGCCATGCGCTCGGTGCGGGCGCGCGAACTGCTCACCGCGCTGATGCCGAAGCTTCTGCGCGCGCTCGGCGCCGCCGCCAGCCCCGACGACGCCTTCCGCCGCTTCGACGGCTTCCTCGGCCGCCTGCCGGCGGGCGTGCAGCTCTTCTCGCTGTTTCACGCCAATCCGAACCTGCTCGACCTCCTGGCCGAGATCATGGGCACGGCCCCGAGCCTGGCCGAGCTCCTGGCGCAATATCCGGCGCTGCTCGATGCGGTGCTGGCCGAGGATTTCGGCAGCGCGCTGCCCGCCGCCGGCAGGCTCGCGGCGGAGCTCGA
>DATKQA010000307.1:0-7456 GCA_035523835.1 Candidatus Sulfotelmatobacter sp. | reverse complement strand
GCTGGCTGGTGAATACCGGCTGGACCGGCGGCGCCTACGGCGTCGGCCATCGCATGCCGATCGCCCACACCCGCGCGCTGGTCAACGCCGCGCTCGACGGCCGGCTCGATCAGGTGCCGACGCGCATCGACCCGAACTTCGGCCTGGCCGTGCCGACTGCCTGCCCGGACGTGCCGGCGGAGGCGCTGAACCCGCGCAACACATGGGGCGACAAGGGTGCCTACGACGTCAAGGCGCGTGAGCTGGTCGGCCGCTTCAACGACAACTTTGTCAAGTTCGAGAGCCACGTCGACGCCAAGGTCCGCGGCGCGGCGCCCTCCAAGGCCGCCTGAACCGCAGCAGCGATCTTGCCTGAGAGAGCCGGCGTCGCCGCCGGCTCTTTTTGTTGCGCCAACCCTTGCGAATCCGTCGCCGGAAAAGAGGTTTTTTTTAAGAGTATGACCGCATCCTCGGGAAACCCGGTGCAGTACCAGTAGCAGACAGCCTCGTTCATGGGCCGATCCCTCAACAACCTCCGCGCGCTCATCGTCGACGACGACCGCGCGGCGCTTTCCGTGGTCAGTTCCGTGATCCGCTCGATCGGCATGAGCCCGGCCCTGCAGGCGGTCAACGGCGAGGACGCGCTCAACCTGTTCCGGAGCGCCAAGCCGCCGGTCGATTTCGTCATCTGCGACTATGAGATGCCGAAGCTCGGCGGCATCGGCCTGCTCAAGGCGTTGCGCAGCAGCGGCCATACCGTGCCGTTCCTGATGCTGACGGCGGACGCCGACATGGAGGCCGCAGCCGCTGCTGGCCTAGCCGATCGACCCTCGGCGGCTATTGCGCCATAATCATCCTCCCGTCACCGGAGGGAAAGGCGCACCGGCGCCTCTAGGCCCATGCAAGTCGTGCTCGCGTTCCGCGCCATGGCCTATAACAACGGCTGGGCGAATCATCGCCTGCTGAATGCCTGCGCCGGGCTCACCGACGAAGAATTCGTCGCGCCGCGGATCGGCTTCTTCCCGAGCCTCCGCGCCACGCTCAACCATATCCTGATCATCGATCGCTTCTATGTCGATGCCATGGAGGGCGGCACGCTCGGCCCGGCAGCCTATGCCGAGGCGGAGCCGTGCAAATCCGTTGCCGAGCTGCACGGCGCGCAGGCGGCCGTCGACAATCGTCTGCTGGCGCTGGTCGGGGGCCTGGCCGATGCCGATCTCGAACGCATCGTCGCGGTGCATCGCGGCACGCGCGTGCAGCGCGAGCGGCTCGACCGGCTGCTGCTGCATCTGTTCCAGCATCAGGTGCATCACCGCGGCCAGGCGCACGCCATGCTGAGCGCCACATCGGTGGCGCCGCCGCAGCTCGACGAATTCTTCGCCGTCGACGAGGCGCCGCTGCGCGCCGCGGAGTTCGCCGCCCTCGGCTGGCGCGAGGAAGAGATCTGGGGGCCGGCGCCTGAAAGCGGGACCTAGATCTTCCGCTCGCGTCCGCTCCAGTAACGCTCGCGGATATCGCGCTTAAGCACCTTGCCGACCGGCGAGCGCGGCAATTTGTCCCAGGCCTCGATCGATTTCGGCGCCTTCACCGAGCCGAGCGCGCCCTTGCAATGGGCGATCAGCGCCGCTTCGTCGAGGACCGCACCCGGCTTCAATTCGATCACCGCCTTCACCGCCTCGCCCCACTTGTCGTCAGGCACGCCGATGACGGCGCAATCCTGCACCGCAGGATGCGCCCAGAGCACGCGCTCCACCTCCGACGGATAGACGTTGAAGCCGCCGGAAATGATCATGTCGCGCTTGCGGTCGACGATATAGACATAGCCGTCCGCATCCATGACGCCGATGTCGCCGGTATGGTGCCAGCCGTGCGCCGAGACCTCGGCGGTGGCCTGCGGGTTCTTGTAGTAGCCCCGCATCACCAGATCGCCGCGCACGACGATCTCGCCGCGCTCGCCGGCGGGCAGGAGCCGGCCGTCGTCAGCCATGATGGCGAGCGGCGTGAACAATGCGGCGCGGCCGCAGCTCGCCAGACGCTTCTCCTTCTCGGGGTCGCCGAGCACCAGGTGCTCGGCCGGCGTCATGTAGGTGCAGATCATCGGCGCCTCGGCCTGGCCGAAGGTCTGTATCAGCACTGGCCCGAACAGCGCGATCGCCTGCTTCAGCTTGTCGACCGACATGGGCGCCGCGGCATAGACCAGATGCTTGAGCGAGCGGTAATCGAAGTCGCGCGCCCGCGGATGCGCCAGGATCATGTAGATCACGGTCGGCGGCAGGAACAGCGTGGTGACGCGGTGCTTTTCGATATGCGTCATCACGTTCAGCGGATCGGCGCTGCCGATCACCACGTTGCTCGCGCCCATCGCCATGAGCGGAAAACTGATCAGGCCGGCGGCGTGGGTCATCGGCGCCGCCACCAGATGCACCGGCGGCTCGGCATAGGGCATGGCCATGCCGAAGTTGGCGATCATGGTTGCGAGATTGCGATGGGTCAGTACCACGCCCTTCGATCGGCCGGTGGTGCCGCCGGTACCCATGTGCAGCACCGCCGCATCCGACGGCACGGCGATGTCGGGATCGCTGCTGTCGAAAGCCGCCATCCAGTCGAACAGGTCGGGGCCGTGCGGCGAGGCCCGATCGATGGCGATGCAGCGCGTGATGCTCGGCACCGCCGCCTTGATTTCGTCCATCGCCGCCTCGAAGCTCGAATGGAAGAACAGGCAGCGGCAATCGTTCAGCTCCAGGAAGGCGATGTTGTCGGCCAGGCTGTTGCGGGCGTTGATGGCGACCCAGGTGGCGCCGGCGCGCAGCACGCCGAGCACGGCGACGAAGGCCTTGGCGGCGTTCGGGCTGTAGACGGCCACCTTGTCACCCGGCGCGATGCCGGCGGCGATCAGGCCGTTGCCGATGTGGCAGCTCATTGCCTGCACCTCGGCATAGCTGTAGCTGGCCTCGCCATCGATCAGGCAGGCGCGTCCGGCATGGCGGGCCGCGCCGCGGTCGAAGAAATCGATCAGTCGCACGACAAATCCTCCCCAGGTCGCCCAGTCTAGCGGAGAACGGCGGCCGGTGCGCAAGACGCCCGCCCCGGGCGAGCGGCCCTGGCGAGCGGATTGACGGGCGGCCCGGCTGCCGGCAAGGTGGGACAAAATCACCGGATCATTCCAGGAGATCGCCCATGAGCCCGACCGCCGCCTTCAAGGCCAAGCCGCTTTCCGTCAAGGACCAGGTTTCCGCCGGGGAATGGGATGCCCGCGTCAACCTGGCCGCCGCCTACCGGCTGGTGGCGCTCTATGGCTGGGACGATCTGGTCTTCACCCATCTGTCGGCGCGCGTGCCGGGGCCCGACCATCACTTCCTGATCAATCCCTACGGCATGATGTTCGAGGAGATCACCGCTTCCAGCCTGGTGAAGATCGACCTCGACGGCAATATCGTCATGGATACCGGCTACCCGGTGAACAAGGCCGGTTTCGTCATCCATAGCGCCATCCACGCGGCCCGCGCGGACGCGCTCTGCGTGATGCACCTGCACACCCGGGCCGGCATCGCCGTCTCCTGCCAGAAGCAGGGCCTCATGCCGCTGAACCAGACCGCCATGTTCGTCTCCAGCCGGCTTGCCTATCACGACTACGAAGGCATCGCGCTCGACCTCGACGAACAGCCGCGGCTGGTCGCCGATCTCGGCGACAAGTCGGCGATGCTGCTGCGCAACCACGGCACGCTCACGGTCGGGCGCAATGTCGGCGATGCCTTCATGCGCATGTACAGTCTGGAACGCGCCTGCGAGATCCAGATCGGCGCCCTGGCCGGCGGCACCGAGCTCAATTGGCCGAGCGAGAAGGCGCAGGAGACGGTGAAGCAGCAGACCTCGACGCGCGAGGAGGGCAACAACATGCCCTCGCTCAGCGCGCTCGCCTGGCCGGCGCTGCTGCGCAAGCTCGATCGCATCGATCCGAGCTTCCGCGACTAGACTAGATCTCCTCGATCTGCAGTTTCGGCCAGCGCGCCAGCCAGTTCTTCTTGACGAGCCGGCGGCGATAGGCTTCGGGATGCTGCGTCCGCGCCGCCGGGGTCGGACGGAGCTTGAGGCCGACAAGGTCGGCGATGCCGAAGGGCGCCGCCAGTTCGAGCCTGCCGCCGGCGAGCCGTACGGCGACGGCGGTGGCGGTTTCCGGCCAGAAGCCGATGCCGTGGATCGCCGACTCATAGGGCGGATCGCCGGTCGGGATATGCATGCGCGCCATGTTCAGCACCGACCAGGGCATGTCGGGCATGACCTGGCGGAGCCGCGCCTCGTGTCCGGCATCGGATGCCGCGGTGGTATTTTCGCGGTCGAAATAGATCACGTCGATGTCGTTGAAATCGCGTCGCCCGCTGACATCGTGCAGATGATCCCAGACCGGGTTGCGCACGAAGCCGGCGCCGATCCAGCAATCGGGCAGGCCGAGGTCCATGGCCGCGCGGAGCGCCGCGAGGCGCCAGGGATCGGCCGCGAAGCAGGCCAAGACATCGGCTTCGGTGGCGAGGGGCTGCATCAAGGCTTTCACTTGCCGCGGCGGCGATTTGCCGCTTGTCTAGGGAGTTAGAAAATAGCAGGGAGGGCCGCGATGCACAGCATGCAGATCATCGAATGGGGCAAGCCGCTCGAGGCGCGCGACAGGCCGAACCCTAAGCCGCAGGGCAGCGAAGTGCTGCTCAAGGTGACGGCCTGCGGCGTCTGCCACAGCGACCTGCACCTGCTCGACGGCTTCTTCGATCTCGGCGGCGGCAGGAAGCTCGAGCTCGGCAAGCTCGGCGTCAAGCTGCCGCACACGCTCGGCCACGAGATCGTCGGCGAGGTGGTGGCGTTCGGCCCCGAGGCCGCGGGCGTCGCGATCGGCGACAAGCGGCTGGCGCATCCCTGGATCGGCTGCGGCGCCTGCGACTTCTGCCGGCGCGGCGAGGAACTGCAATGCGGCACCCTGAAGAGCCTCGGCGCCCGCACCGACGGCGGCTATGCGGATCATGTGCTGGTACCGCACCCGCGCTACCTGATCGACTACGCGGGCGTGCCGGCCGAACTCGCCTGCACCTATACCTGCTCCGGCGTCACCGCCTATAGCGCGCTGAAGAAGCTCGCCGACCTGCCCGAGCGCGACACGGTGGTCATCATCGGCGCCGGCGGCGTGGGGCTCAACGCGGTCATGCTGGCCAAGGCGGTGCTGAAATGCCGCTTCGTCGTCGCCGACATCGATCCGCTGAAGCGCGAGGCCGCGCTCAAGGCCGGTGCCGCGGCGGTGTTCGACAATGCCGACCCGGAAGCGGTGGCGAAGCTCAAGGCCATGACCGCCTCAGGCGCCGGCGCCGGCGGCGCCATCGATTTCGTCGGCGCACCGGCCTCGGCGCAATTCGGCGTCGACTGCCTGCGCAAGGGCGGCACGCTGGTGATCGTCGGGCTGTACGGCGGCGCCACGCCGATCCCGCTGCCGCTGTTTCCGCAGCGCATCCTCACCGTGCGCGGCTCCTATGTCGGCGACCTGCAGGACATCAAGGAGCTGATGGCCCTGGTCAAGGCCGGCAAGGTGCCGCCGATCCCGATCACGGTGCGGCCGCTCGCCGAGATCAACCAGATCCTGGCCGAGCTGCGTGCCGGCAAGGTGCTCGGCCGCGTGGTGGTGCAGCCGGCGTTCTGAGCCGCCGCGTCACGCCGCGATCTGCAGCCGCAGCCTCGCCACCGCTTCGAGCTGGCGCTCGGCGTTGCCGGCAAAGCGCAGCACCAGGTGGCTGGCGCCGGCCGCGGCATAGCCGCGCAGCCATTCCGCCGCCGCCGCGGCCGGGCCGGCGAAGGTCGCCTGGCGGGCGCGCATCATCGCCGCCGCCTGGCCGTAGTAGTTCTCGATGAAGCCGTTCATGCGCCGCTCGGCGCGGGCGGCGTCATCGTCGAT
Source organism: Candidatus Sulfotelmatobacter sp. (assembly GCA_035523835.1). Lineage (GTDB taxonomy): Bacteria > Pseudomonadota > Alphaproteobacteria > Ferrovibrionales > Ferrovibrionaceae > DASQHM01. The sequence goes on along the minus strand of DATKQA010000307.1, from coordinate 1,551 downwards.
GGCGAGCGTCAGATAGGCGGCGCCGGTCAGCGCGCCGGGCGGGCGGCCGGCGGCCGCCGCCATCCTGCCGAGCTCGGCCCACTGGCCGGCATACCAGGCCGCATCGGGCTTGTTCGGGAACCAGCCGTCGAAATGCTGCGCCACCCGTTCGAGGCTCGCCCGCACCGTGCCGCCGAGCCAGATCGGCGGTCCGCCCGGCCGATACGGCAGCGGGCCGAGCACGCCGCCCTTGACCGGCCAGCGGCCGTCCCAGTCCACCGGTTTACCCGACCAGAGCGCGCGGCAAAGCTGCAAGCCCTCCAGCATGCGCCCGACGCGCTTTTCGAACGGCACGCCGGCGGCGGCGAATTCGGCGCGGATATTGGGCAGGTCGCTGGCGATGCCCATGCCGAGGATGATGCGGCCCTCGGCGATCTGGTCGAGGGTGGAGACCTGCTGTGCCAGCACCACCGGATTGCGCAGCGCCGGCAGCAGCACCGCCGTGCCGAGCGCGACGCGGCGCGTGCGCGCCGCCGCGGCCGCGAGCAGGGTCAGCGGATCGTGCCGCGGCCGGGCGAGCAGGGAATCGCCGATCCAGAGCGAATCATAGCCGAGCGCCTCCGCCCGCTCCGCCAGCGCCAGCAGCGGCGCGGTCTGCGGCCGGCCTTCCATGACGCTTTCGCGCGTCGGCAGCAGATAGCCGATTTTCAGCACCATGACGCGTTCCCTCCCTGGGTTCTCGGCCCGCGCTTTGCCCTAATGCGCGTCGGCCCAGTTCTGCGCCGCGCCGGTTTCGACGATGAGCGGCACCGAGAGATGCGCCGCGCCCTCCATCACCTGCTTCACCAGCGCCGCGGTGGCGTCAAGCTCGGCGTCCGGCACCTCGAAGACCAGCTCGTCGTGCACCTGCAGCAGCATTTTCGCCTCGAGCCCGGCTTTCGCCAGCGCCGGCGGAATGCGGATCATGGCGCGCTTGATGATGTCGGCGGCCGAACCCTGCAGCGGCGCGTTGATGGCGGCGCGCTCCATGAAGCTGCGCCGCGCCGGATTCTTGTCGTTGATCCCCGCCATGTGGCAGCGCCGGCCGAACAGGGTGGTCACATAGCCCTGCTTGCGGCAGGCCGCCTTGGTCGATTCCATATAGGCGCGGATGCCGGGATAGCGCTTGAAATAGGCGTCGATATAGGCCTGGGCGTCGCGCTGGGGGATGCCGAGCTGCGCCGCCAGGCCAAAAGCGCTCATGCCGTAGATGATGCCGAAGTTGATCGCCTTGGCGGAGCGGCGGACCATCGGGTCCATGCCTTCCACCGGCACGTTGAACACCTGGCTCGCGGTCAGCGCATGGATGTCGATGCCGTCCTTGAACGCCTGTTTCAGCGGCGCGATGTCGGCGACATGGGCGAGCAGTCGGAGCTCGATCTGCGAATAGTCTGCCGAGAGCAGCTTGTGGCCCCGGGCGGCGACGAAGGCGCGGCGGATCTTGCGGCCCTCCTCGGTGCGCACGGGAATGTTCTGCAGGTTCGGATCGCTCGACGACAGCCGCCCGGTGGTGACCAGCGCCATGGCATAGCT
>DATKQA010000306.1:0-6716 GCA_035523835.1 Candidatus Sulfotelmatobacter sp. | reverse complement strand
CGCCGCCGAGGAACTCGACGTGCCGGTGGCGCATATCACCATGGTCGCCGGCGACACGGCGCTGACCCCGAACGAAAGCTATACCTCCGGCAGCCAGTCGATCGAACACGGCGGCAGCGCGCTGCGCTATGCCGCCGCCGAGGCGCGCGCCGTGCTGCTGGACCGGGCGGCCGCCATGCTCGGCCTGCCGGCGGAGCGGCTCACGGTGGCCAACGGCGTGGTGCATGGACCGCACGGCAAGCGGCTCGGCTACGGCCAGATCGCGGCGGCGGGCCTGCTGCACCGACCGGCGACAGCCCGGGTGGCACCGAAACCGGCGGCGGCGCATCGCATCGTCGGCCGCTCCGTCGCCCGGCTCGACATCCCGAAGAAGGTCTTCGCCGAGGCCATCTACGTGCAGGACATGCGCCTGCCCGGCATGGTGTTCGGCCGCGTCGTCCGTCCGCCCGGGCCTGGCGCCCGGCTCGATTCCGTCGACATCGGTCCGGCCGAGCGGCTTCCCGGCGTGCTGAAGGTGCTGCGCGACGGCAGCTTCCTCGGCCTGGCCGCCGCGCGCGAGGAACAGGCGATCGCCGCCCGCGAGGCCTTGCGCAAGGCTGCCAAGTGGCGCGCCGGCGCCGAACTGCCCGCGGCGGCGCGCATCGACGCCTGGCTGCTCGCCCAACCGAGCGAGGATGCGGTAGTGGCGGAGAGGAGTGCCCCGGCACCGCCGGCGGTACGGCAGATCGAGGCGACCTTCACCAAGCGCCATGTCGCGCATGCCGCGATCGGCCCGTCCTGCGCCGTGGCGCTGATGGAGGACGGCAAGCTCAAGGTATGGAGCCACAGCCAGGGCGTCTATCCGCTGCGCGCCGACCTCGCCACCGCGCTCAAGCTGAAGCCGGAGGCGATCACGGTGAGCCACGCGCAAGGTTCCGGCTGCTATGGCCACAACGGCGCCGACGACGCGGCGCTGGACGCGGCGCTGCTGGCCCGCGCCATGCCGGGCCGGCCGGTCAAGCTGCAATGGATGCGCGACGACGAATTCGCCTGGGAACCCTATGGCTCGGCCATGGTGATGAAGCTCCGCGCCGGCCTCGGCGCCGACGGCCGCATCGTCGATTGGCAGCACGAGGTCTGGAGCAACACCCATTCGACCCGGCCGGGCAGCCCCGGCGGCAACAACCTGCTGGCCGCCTGGTACATGGCCGAGCCGCTGGCGCCGGCGCCGCCGCGCGGCATTCCGCAGCCGGCCGGCGGCGCGGACCGCAACGCCGTGCCGCTCTACGACTTCCCCCGGCTCAAGGTGGCCAAGCACCTGGTCAAGGCCATGCCGATCCGGGTCTCGTCGCTGCGCACGCTCGGCGCCTATGCCAATGTCTTCGCGCTGGAAAGCTTCATGGACGAACTGGCCGCCGCGGCCGGCGCAGACCGGGTGGAATTCCGCCTCAGGCACCTCGGCGATCCCCGCGCCAAGGCGGTGATCGCGCTCGCCGCCGAGAAGGCCGGCTGGCAGGCCGGCGGCAGGAGCGGGGACGGGCGCGGCCGCGGCATCGGCTTCGCCCGATACAAGAACCTCGCCTGCTATGTCGCCTGCATCGCCGAGGTGGCGGTCGAGCGCAAGACCGGCACGGTCGACGTCCGGCGCGTGGTGGCCGCGGCCGACGCCGGGCAGATCGTCAATCCCGACGGGCTGACGCTGCAGATCGAAGGCGGCGTGCTGCAGGCGATAAGCTGGACCCTGAAGGAGGCGGTCGGCTTCGACCGCGCCCGCATCACCTCGCGCGACTGGAGCGGCTATCCGATCCTGACCTTCGCCGAGCTGCCGCGGGTCGAGGTGCATCTGATCGACCGGCCGGAGGAAAAGCCGCTCGGCAGCGGCGAGGCCAGCCTCGGCCCGGCGGCGGCGGCGCTTGCCAACGCGGTCGCCGACGCGCTCGGCGTGCGCTGCCGCGACCTGCCGCTGACGCCCGAGCGCATCAAGGGCGCCGTCGGCTGATCCGTCCTCGCTACGCCGTCCGCTCGCGCAGGAAGGCGGCGATCTCGGCGAAGGAGGCGCGCCCCTCCGGCAGGAAATTGCCGAAGAGCTGCCAGACATGCGGCACCACCGGCCAGAGCTTCAGGGTGACGGCGACGCCGGCGGCCCGGGCGCGTTCGGCGAAGCGGACGGCATCGTCGCGCAGCACCTCGTCGCTGCCGGCGTGGATGAGGAGCGGCGGCAAGCCTTTGAGCTCGGCATAGAGCGGCGAGGCCAGCGGGTGGCGCGCATCGCTCCGGCCGAGATAGATGCCGGCGCCGCGGCGGATGGCGTCGCCATAAAAGAGCGCGCAGCGGCGGTCGTTCTCGACCAGCGAGGCGCCGGTCGCGGCCAGGTCGGTCCAGGGCGACAGGCAGACGGCGCCGGCCGGCAGGATATCGCCGGCGTCGCGCAGCGCCACCAGCAGCGCGAGCGCCAGGCCGCCGCCGGCGGAATCGCCGGCGACCACCAGCCGCTCCGGCGCGATGCCCGCGGCGACCAGGCCGCGATAGGCCGCCAGCGCGTCCTCGACCGCGGCGGGGAAGCGGTGCTCCGGCGCCAGGCGATAAGCGGGGGCGAAGACCCGGGCCGGGCCGAGCCGCGCCAGCATGCCGGTGATCGGCCGGTAGTTCTGCGGCGCCATGAAGAAATAGCCGCCGCCGTGCAGATAGAGCACCGCGCGCGCCGGCGCTGGGCCAGCGGCCGGTTCGATCCATTCGCCGGCGACGCCGCCGACGCTCGCCGCCCGCGCCGTCCAGCCCGCCGGCAGGCGGAGCGCGCGCCGGCGCGCCCGGCCGAGGGTGGCCCGCACCCTGGCCACGTCGGTGGTCGCTTCCGGCCGCTTCTTCACCAGCGCCTTCAGCACCAGCACCGTGAGCCGCGCCTGCCAGCTTGCCATCGTCCGCCGATCCCCCTCGCCCGCCGCCCGACTCTGCCCGCCGCATCCCGGCACCGCAAGCCAGCCCTGCGCCGGCGCCGCCGGGCCTTGTGCCGGCGGCGGCGCCCGTATAAACAAACCGGCATTCGAAAAGGGCCAAAATCAGGAGGGACATCTCATGGGCCAACTCGACGGACGCGTTGCCATCGTCACCGGATCGGGCCGCGGCATCGGCCAGCAAATCGCGCTCAGGCTGGCCCGCGACGGCGCCAAGGTCGTGGTCAACGACCTCGACGAAGGCCCGGCCAAGGAAACCATCGGCCTGATCAAGGAGATCGGCGGCCAGGCGGTGGCCTGCAACGGCGACGTCGCCGCCAAGGACTTCGGCGAACGCATCGTCAAGACCGCGGTCGACAGCTTCGGCGACTGCCACATCCTGGTGAACAACGCCGGCTATACCTGGGACAGCGTGATCCAGAAGATGACCGACGAGCAGTGGTATGCCATCATCGACGTGCATCTCACGGCGCCGTTCCGCATCCTGCGCGCCTTCTTCGACCACCTGAAGCCGGCCTTCGAGGCGGAAAAGGCCAAGGGGCTGCGCATCGTGCGCAAGGTGGTCAACATCTCCTCCACCTCCGGTGTGAACGGCAACGCCGGCCAGAGCAACTATTCCTCGGGCAAGGCCGGCATCGTCGGCCTGTCCAAGACGCTCGCCAAGGAATGGGGCCGCTACAACGTGACGGTGAATGCCGTCGCCTTCGGCTATATCCAGACGCGCCTGACCAAGCCCCTGACCGAGGGCGAGAGCGGCACCATCGAGGTGCAGGGTCGGCAGGTGAAGATCGGCGTGCAGGGCGGCCGCATCGCCGCCATGAACCAGATGATCCCGCTCGGCCGCGGCGGCCTGCCCGAGGAGGCGGCCGGCTCGGTCTATCTCTTCTGCAGCCCGGACAGCGACTATGTCAGCGGCCAGTGCCTGGTGGTGAACGGCGGCCTCTGATCGCCGGCTCTCCATCCGTTGCCCGAAGGGCGGCCCGGCCGTGGCCGGCGCGACCCGGTGCCAAGAGGGCGGTCCGGCCGCGGCAAGGCCGCCCTCTCTCATTTTCGCAGCGTCCGCGCCGAGTGCTTAATGCAGCCTTAACCGCAGCCGCTATAAAATCGCCACATTCGCCCCGCAAAAACCGCGCCGGTGTGAAGCCGGTTACAGCGCGGCAGAGCGTCAGTCAGTAGAGTGCGCCGGTCTTTCGCCGGGGGATCCGGTCGGCCGGCAAGTTGGAGGGGATGATGTTTTTCGAGAAATTGGCGGTTCGCGCCTGCTTCTGGGCCGGTCTCGGGACCCTGCTGGCGATCGCCGCCAACACCGCCTTCGGCGACCGCGAGAACCTGGTGCTGGCGAGCTTCGTCGGGGCCGTGATCGGGAGCTGCATCGGCTGGATCGTGGTGCAGGAACAGGCCCGGCTGCAGGACGAGGCCGGCGCCGCCGACGAAGACCAGAAGCTGCTGCGCCCGCGCAGCTTGCGCTGATCCCTCACGCCGCGAAACGCGGCAGCACCTTCTCCGCCATCAGTTCGAGCGAGGTCAGGATCTGGCCGCGCTCGTGCACCCCTTGCGGGATGAGCAGCACCACCTCGTCCTGCGGCAGGAGCTTCAGCACCTGGTCGAGCCGGCGCGAGATGGTGTCGGGCGAGCCGACCAGGAGTTCCGGCAGGCCCTGGCCGAAGGGCGTCGCCCAACTGTCCCAGAACCAGCGCATGTCCTTGAGCCATTCCTGCGCCTCGGCGTCGGTCCTGGCGCAGATCATGATGCCGCCCCAGCCGGCCTGCTCGCCGTTCTTCACCGTGCGGCCGTGCCTGGCCGCCTCCTCCGTATAGGCGCGGCAGAGCTTGTCGTAGAAATCCAGGTTGTCGGTGAGCACGATCGGCTTGCCGCCGTACTTGGCCCAGAACAATGCCGTGCGCATCGAGGCGGCGAAGCCGCCGTAGAGCGGCGGATGCGGGCTCTGCAGGGGCCGCGGCGCGATGCCGACCTCGTTGATGCGCATGTCGGCGGCGACGCCCTGGCCGAAGCGGCGATAGACGTCGTGCACGTGCGGATTGACCATGCCCTCGGGCGGGAAGCTCCAGTACTTGCCGCGGTGCGAGAACGTCCTATGCGTGAGCGCCTTGACCACGATATCGACGAACTCGCCGAAATATTCCCGGTTGGCGACATCGGCCGGCGTGTCCTTGTTCCACGGGCCGACGGCATTCAGCTCGGACCGGATCTTGAAGTTCTCCACCCAGCGCGCCTGGTAGCCGCGCACCAGGCCGACGCCAAAGCGCCCGCCCAGCATGTGGTCCATGGTGGCGATGTCCTCCGCCGTACGCAGCGGATTGTGCGTGGTGGAGACGAAGCCGCAGGTGATGACGCGGAGCCGCTTGCTGTGCTTGCCGAGCCACATGCCCATGAGGCGCGGGTCGTTGGAAATCTCGAAGCCTTCCACCTGCAGGTGATGCTCGGGATGGCCGAAGCCGAAATAGCCGGCGTCGTCGGCAAAGCGCACGTATTCGGCGATCTCGTCGAGCATGCGCTGGTAGAGCTCGGGCCGGAGCCCGGCGAGGCCCGCTTCCAGTTCGGCCTTGCGGCCGACGGTGCAATACATGAACAGGCTGAACTTCATGCCGCTTTCTCCCGCGCCGCCGGCGCGATGCTCAGGCCGACTGCAGCGCTTCCTTGATCGACCGGTGGTAGTGCGCCAGGCACGGCTCGTTGCGGCCGAAGGTGATGTGGTCCTGGGCGCCGGAATGGAAGCCGCGCTGGATGTCCTCGCCGAGCGGGAAATCCTCGTCCTCGACGGTGCGCATCAGCAGGTCCATGTTCTTCGCCCAATGCTCGCGCGCCTTCTCGCTGCTCGCCGGCTCCGGACTATAGAGCGAGACATGCATGACGCTTTCGTCGGCGCCGTCGCCGGCCGGATAGACGTGCCAGGTCTCGACGTGATCGCCCTGCCAGATCAGCACCACGTTGGGGAACAGGACGTAGATGATGGCGCTGTGCTTGAGCACGTCCCATTCCGCCTCCGGCTGATCGCGCAGCCCGGCGATGCTCCAGCGCGGCAGCGTCATGCGCAGGTTCGGGCCGTAGGGCCGGAAGTCGATGGTGCTGCCGTCGAGCAGCGGCGCCACCGTCTTCTTGTGCAGGACCTGGATGTGGTAGCCCTCGAGGAAGGTGTCCACCACCAGCTTCCAGTTCATGCGCCGGCGCAGGACGCGGGTCTCGAAATGGGTGTAGCGGTCGAGGCCGTAGGCGGCGATCTCCGGCGCCAGGCCGCCGAGCAGGCCGTCGATGTCGATGCTGCCCGCCGGGTCGGCCAGCACCCAGATCAGCCCGTCGCGCTCCGCCACCGGCAGGCGGCGCAGCCCATGCGTCTCGCGGTCGAGCGGGCCGAAGCGGCCGTTCTCGGTGATGCCGAGGAGCCGCCCGTCGCGGCCATAGGTCCAGGCATGATAGGGGCAGACGAAGCTGCGCTGGCCGCGGCCGCAGCCCTGCGCGACCTTGGTGCCGCGATGGCGGCAGACATTGAGGAAGGCGCCGACCTTGCCGTCGTCGCCGCGCACCAGAAGGATCGGCTTGCCGCTCCAGTCGTTGGTGATGAAGTCGCCGGGCGCGGGCAGTTCGCCGCTCAGCGCCATGACCAGCGGATGCCCGTGGAACAGCCGCTGCCGCTCCCGCGCCGCCTGTTCCGGCGAGATATAATCGCTCACCGGGTTCTCGTAGATGCTGTCGGCCATCGCCGTGCGGCGCGCCTGCATGGCCGACAGAATTTCGCGGCCGAGCGCGATCTGCATTGCCTGTTCCATG
>DATKQA010000305.1:0-5582 GCA_035523835.1 Candidatus Sulfotelmatobacter sp. | reverse complement strand
GCTACGATTTCGGCCGCGCGCATCATCGCGTGCTGCATTTCGTCGGCCGCAATCCCGGCATTAGCGTGGCCGAACTCCTCGGCATCCTGCGCATCACCAAGCAGAGCCTGTCGCGCGTGCTCGGCAAGCTGGTCGAGCAGGATTTCATCCGCCAGCAGCAAGGCAACCGCGACCGGCGCCAGCGGCTTCTGTTCCTCACCGAGCAGGGCGCCGCCCTGGAGCGGCAGCTTTCCGCCGTGCAGCAGGCGCGCGTCGCCCGCGCCTATCGTCAGGCCGGCGCCGAGGCAGTCGCCGGCTACCGCAAGGTGCTGCAGGGTCTGATCGACGAATCCGTGCGCGAGCAGGTGATCGCGTCGATCAATCGCCGCTGAGCGCGACAGCCACGCGATGAGCGACGCGCTGCCGCATCTCCTGGTCGTCGACGACGACACGCGGCTCCGTGGCCTGCTCAGGAAGTACCTGTCCGACCGCGGCTATCGCGTCACCGCGGCGGCCGATGCCGCCGAGGCGCGCGCCCGGCTGCAGGGCCTGAGCTTCGACCTGCTGATCCTCGACCTCATGCTGCCCGGCGAAAGCGGTCTCGAGCTGGCACGGGACTTGCGCAAATCAAGCTCGGTCCCGATCCTGATGCTGACCGCCATGGGCGAGGCCGCCGACCGCATCGCCGGCCTGCAGAGCGGCGCCGACGACTATCTGCCGAAGCCGTTCGAGCCCGAAGAGCTCCTGCTGCGCATCGGCTCGATTCTGCGCCGGGTCACGGCGCCGCCGGCGGCGCCGATGCTGGTCCGCTTCGGCGCCTTCAGCTTCGATCCGGCCAAGGGCGAGCTGCTGCGCGACGGCCGCGCCATCGCGCTGACATCGGGCGAGGCGGCCCTGCTCAAGATCTTCGCCCGCACGCCGGGCGTCACCATCAGCCGCGCCGACCTCAATCGCCAGACCGGCGGCGGCGAAGGCCGCGCCGTCGATGTGCAGATCACCCGCTTACGGCGTAAGATCGAGGCCAATCCCAAGACCCCGCGCTACCTGCAGACCGTGTGGGGCGAGGGCTACGTGCTGTGGGCCGACTGAGGCAAGGCGATAGGAAACGGCGCACCCGATGAGTCCGGCGGTGATGATGAAGCGCATTCTGCCGCGCAGCCTGTTCGGCCGCTCGCTCCTGCTCGTCGTCCTGCCCATGGTGCTGCTGCAGATCGTCGTCACCTACATCTTCTACGAACGCCATTGGGACGAGGTGACGCGCCGCCTCGGTATTTCGGTCGCGGGCGACATCGAGTTCGTGCTGGAGCTGCTGCGCGAGCATCCCGAGCCGGATGCGCAGCAGCGCATCCTGCGCATGGCGCTGCTCGACATGGACCTGCAGATCTCCTTCGAGCCGGGCAAGCGCCTTGCCCATCCGACGGTCGGCTCGCCGCTCTATTCCATCTCCATCATCGACCGCATGGTCGGTCGGGCCATCGACGAGCGCTTCGGCGTGCCCTATGAGATCAATCCCAATCGCTACAACGACCGCATCCTGATCTCGCTGCAGCTCAACGACGGCGTGCTGCGCGTGATCACCTCGGAAAAGCGGCTGTTTTCCACCACCACCTACATCTTCCTGATGTGGATGATCGGCACCTCGCTGGTGCTGATCGGCGTCGCCATCATCTTCCTGCGCAACCAGATCCGGCCGATCCGGCGGCTGGCCGAGGCGGCCGACAGCTTCGGCAAGGGCCGCGACGTCGACGATTTTCACCCCTCGGGCGCCACCGAGATCCGCCGCGCCGCCGCCGCCTTTCGCATCATGAGGGAGCGCATCCAGCGCCAGATCAGCCAGCGCACGGAGATGCTGGCCGGCGTCAGTCACGACCTGCGCACGCCGCTGACGCGCATGAAGCTGCAGCTCGCCATGCTCGGCGACGGCGAGGAGGTGCACGAATTGCAGCGCGACGTAGCCGACATGGAGAAGATGATCACCGGCTATCTTGCCTTCGCCCGCGGCCAGGACAACGAGCCGGCGGTGGCGACCGACCTGCCGGAACTGCTGAACGAAGTGGTCAATGCCGCGCGCCGCCAGGGCGGCGATGTCGCGCTCAGCACCGACGCCGGCATGACCGTGCCGATCCGCCCCAATGCCTTCAAGCGCTGCCTGACCAACCTGGTGGAAAACGCCATGCGCCATGCCCGGCATGTCGAGGTCAGCGCACGGCGGCTGGAGGATTCGGTGGAGATCGCCGTCGACGACGACGGTCCCGGCATTCCCGAGGAGCGCCGTGAGGACGTGTTCCGCCCCTTCACCCGTCTCGACCGGTCACGCAACCTGGAGGCAGGCAGCGTCGGCCTCGGCCTCACCATCGCCCGCGACGTGATCCGCGGTCACGGCGGCGACATCACCCTGAGCCGGGCGCCGCAGGGCGGCCTGCGCGCGCTGCTGCGCCTGCCGGTGTAGCTGCGCGACGGACCGATGATGGAAAGCGGTGGCGGGTCGTAAGACCGGCAGCCTAGCGCAGCGCGCTCTCGGGAACGCCGAGATAGCTCGCCAGCCGACGGCGTACACGCGCCGGCAGCGCGCGTGGCAGACGATTTTCCAAGTATAGACGCAGATAGCTGCGCGGCAGCCCGATGGCCGCGGACACGGCTTCGACCGGCTCCTGCAACTCGTTGAGCGCAGTCTCGATTACACGCCGCGGCGTGTCCTCATGCACGGAAAGGCCCCCGCTTACCGACTTGAGATTTAGTAGTTCCACAGCTTGACGCTCGCTATATCTAGTATTCGACACGCAAAGGATATAGCGGATATGGTAAAGAATAGGTAAACGCCCTACGTGAAATATTAGCTAAACATAGGGCAGCTATTAACACTTCGGTTTTGCTGTATTTTCCGGAACAGGATTACAGATTACTGGTGAAAACATGGTTAACAGCGTGTATGGTTTATCGAGCAAATGAGGTCATTGCGACCCGCAGGGGGATGTGTCCAGTGTCAGCGCGACGACAGTCAGTGGCTTTCCTCTCCCCCCCGGCGCGAGATCTGCCGGAACTCGAAGGGGTAACGCGGCGCATCCTGGAGTGGAAATCGGGCTACGTCGACGGCCATATCACCGTCGGCCGCAAGCCGCAGACCGGCGCTGTCGTGCTGGCCAACAACGATTACCTCGCTCTCGCCCGCGACCCTCGCATCATCGGCGCCGCGGTCGCCGCCCTGCAGGACGCGGAGGCGAACGTTTTCATGTCGGGGGTCTATACGCAATACCTGGACAAGCAGAGCCGCTACGAGGCGGCCGTCGCCGATTATCTCGGCACCGAGGCCGCCGTGCTCTGCCAATCCGGCTGGAGCGCCAACGACGGCCTGATCCAGGCGCTCGCCGACAGCGAGATGCCGGTCTATATCGACATCTTCGCCCATGCCTCGCTTTGGCAGGGCGGCCACAGCGCCGGCGCCAAGCTGCGGCCGTTCCGGCACAATGATCCGGAGAACCTCGCCGCCACGGTGCGCCGGCATGGACCGGGCCTGATCGCGGTCGACGCGGTCTACAGCACCAACGGCGACCTCTGCCCGCTCGCCGATATGGTCGAGATCGCCGAGGCGCACGGCTGCATGCTGATCGTCGATGAATCGCACGCCATCGGCGTGCGCGGCCCCGAAGGCGGCGGCTTGGCGGCGGAGCTCGGCCTGGCCGAGCGCGTCCATTTCCGCACCTTCAGCCTGTCGAAGGCCTTTGTCGGCCGCGGCGGCGTCGTCGCCGGCTCGGCCAGGACACTGGAATATTTCCGCTACCAGTCGCGCCCGGCGATCTTCAGCTCGGCCGTCCTGCCCTACGAGACCGCTGCCTTCCATGCCGCGCTCGACGCCATCCGCCAGGACGAATGGCGCCGCGACGCTCTCAAGTGGAACGCTGACTATCTCAGGGCTGGGCTGATGGACGCCGGCTGCCTGATCGCCGACAACGACGCGCCGATCATCGCGCTCGTCGCCGGGCCGGAGGCGGAGACCGCGCGGCTGCGCGACGGGCTGGAGGCGCGCGGCGTGTTTGGCGCCGTGTTCTGCGCCCCGGCGACGCCGAAGAACCGCTCGCTGGTGCGCCTGACCTTGAACGCGGCCATGCGCTCTGCGGAGCTGGACCGGGTGATCGAGGCCTGTGCCGCGGTGCGGCGGGAGACCGGCCTCGTCTGAGCCGCCAGCGGCCTCAGGGCGAGCCGGGCTGCGGGAACCAGAGCACGACCTCGGTCGTGCGGCCGAATTCGACGGTGCGGGTGACCCAGCCGCCGATGCGCCCCAAGACCAGCTTGGCGAAGGCGAGATCGGGCCGGTTGGGGAACTTCCTGTCGGTACGCACCAGTCCGAAGCGCAGCAGATGCGCCACCGCCATCGGCCGCAGCCCGACCGAGGAATCCTGCAGGCGGATGTAGTTCCAGCGTCCGGCGCGGCCGAGGTCGATGACCAGCTCGGCGCCGGTGTGCTGGTAGGTGGAATCGAACGAGGCCTCGAGCACGCCGGCCAGCACATGGGCGATCAGGGTCGGCGGACCCTGGATGTGGAAATCGTTGTCGCGATGGAAGATCACCCGCGCGCGATCCAGTTCGGATTTGCCCGGCATGCCGTCGATGGCCTCGGCCAGGCACTGCGAAATCAGTAGCGCCGACGTGGTCTCGGCCTGCGCTCCCGGCTCATCGCCCTCGACCAGGAGCGTCTCGACCACGCTGTTGATCTGTCCGACCGCTTCCTCGATCCGCGCCGGCACCCGTTCCAGGGCACGCAACTGCGACGGCGCCGGCGCCTCGGTCGCGGCGCTGTCCGGGGATTGGCCACCGATTAGCATCGGCAGGAACTTCTGCAGGCTGGCGGCGTGCGTGCGGATGCTGACCAGCGGCGATTGCATCTCCTTAGCCACCAGGGCGCCGACCTCGCGCCGCGCCCGTGCGCCGGCTTCGCGGAAACCCGCGGCCTTGTAGTTGAAGATGGTGCCGGCGATCAGCGCGAAGAGAAAGATCGGCACGAATTCGGCATAGAGGTTCACGCTCTGCATGCCCGGCTCCATCAGCACGTGCACGCCCCAGCCGAGCGCCGAACCGACGACGAACAGGACGATGACGCTGATCCAGTCGACCAGCAGCACCAGGAGGAACAGTGCCGAAAGCGTCGACATGATCCAGATGTCGGAGGTGTTGTTTTGCAGCAGCATGAAGGTGAAGAAGAACGGCAGCGCGTAGAGCAGCATGCCGAGCCAGATTGCCGGCAGATAGCGGCGCAGCGCCGGCGGCCACCAGTCCTTGGCGGCGATGAACAGGCAGAGCGCGGTGCCGACCAGGCGGAGCGGTAGATTTTCGTAAGGCTGCGGGAACAGGTAACGCCACACCAGCCAGTACAGCGGGAAGGTGATGGCGCCGCAGATGCAGACCGGCGCCAGGTTGCCTTCGACCTGGCGCACGCCGTCCAGCACGACCTCGAAGACATAGTCGGTTACATGCTGCAGCGGCCAGCGCAGCGACGAATGCCGCCGCGCGTCCGGCTTCTCCGTCATCGTCGTGAGGGGGTTCAAAGCGGTCATGAGCCGAGGGCACCTGCTTCGACGAATCGCAACAACGTTACCTGGCCGTAAAGA
>DATKQA010000304.1:0-5921 GCA_035523835.1 Candidatus Sulfotelmatobacter sp. | reverse complement strand
CTTGGCGATCGCCTCGCGCAGCATGCGGCGGTAGCGCACGATGACCTTGTCGCTGTGGCCGAGATGCTCGCGCGTGCGGTCCTGGATGCGGCCCTGGGATTCGATCGCCCAGGTGTCGTGCACGTTGATGTCGGCGCCCATGCCGGTGAAGGTCGCCGTCTTCTGCTCGGCGGCATCGAAGCCGTAGTTGTTGGTGCGGTTGAGCCGCGGCCGGTAGTCGGGCAGCTCGTAGAGCGCCAGGCGCTGCTCGCGCATCGCGGCCTTGTCGACCGGCTCGCCGAAGCTGGTGAAGATCGCATACCAGTAGCAGCTATAGTCGTCGACCGGCACGTGCCACTGGGTGATGGTCATCTCCGCGCTGAGCGGAATGACGAAGGCCTGCGGGAAGACCAGGTTGGTGACCCGCACGTGCGTCTCGGCCGGGCCGAGCTCGCGCAGCGCGAAGATGCGCAGGCCGAAATCGGTCGCCTCCACGTCGATCTGCGGGCGGGTGAATTCGCGCAGCACCCTGGTCATCGGCATCGCCGAATTGGCCGAGGCGGCGCGGAACTGCCGGCCATAGGCCGCCGCCGGGTCCTCGTCCTGGAAGAAGCGGTGCAGGAACGAGGCGTGCGCCGGATCGATGCCGACCTCGAGCGCCTGCAGCCAGTTGCACTCGATCAGGCCCTTGAAGGCGAAGGTATAGGCCTCCGGCGCGACGAAACAGTCGAAGCTCGGCATGGCCGGCGGTGCGCCGGGGCCGAGATAGGCGAACAGCACGCCGTTGCGCGCCTCGACCGGATAGGCGGTCTGGCGCACGTTGGCGCAAAGCCGGCTTTCCGGCGGCTCGGCCGGCGTCTCCCGGCAGCGGCCGGTCGCGTCGAACAGCCAGCCGTGGAAGGTGCAGCGCAGCCCGCCGTCCTCCAGCCGGCCGAAGGCGAGGTCGGCGCCGCGGTGCGGGCAGTGCCGTTCCAAGAGGCCGTAGCCGCCGTCCTCGCCGCGGAACAGCACCAGCTCCTCGCCGAGGATGCGGACCGGCTTCACCGGCCGCTCGCCGACCAGCTCCTCGACCAGGGCGACCGGCTGCCAGTAGTGCCGCAGCAGCTTGCCCGCCGGCCGGTCCGCCGCCACCCGCGTCATCGCCTCGTTCTGCGCCGCGTCCATCATCGCCCAGGCCTTCGCCAAATTGTTCTATTAACGAACATATGTTCTATAGTATACCATTGGGCGGCGCGGATAAAGCGAATCCTGCCTCGGCATCGCCACACGGGAGCCCCCCAATGAGCAAGCTCAGAGCGGCCGACGCGACGGCGCGCGCCGCCCGCGCGGCGAGCCCCGACTTTTCCGAGGCGCTCGCCCGCGGCCTCCGCGTCATCGCGGCCTTCGACGGCGGGCATGCGCAGATGACCTTGAGCGACGTCGCCCGCGCCATCGACCTGCCGCGCGCCACGGTGCGCCGCGCGCTCTATACGCTCGGCGAACTCGGCTATGTCGCGGCCGAGGGCCGGCTGTTCCGGCTGACGCCGAAGGTGCTGCAGCTCGCCGCGGCCTATCTCTTCTCCAATCCGGTCTCCAGCATCCTGCAGCCGGTGTGCGACCGGTTGAGCGCCGATGTCGATGCCGCCTGCTCGGTCGCGGTGCTGGACGGCGAGGACGCGGTGATGGTGGCGCGCGGCCAGCCGCGCCGCCCGGCGGCGCTCGGGCTCGGCATCGGCTTCCGCCTGCCGGCCTTCTGCACCGCGCTCGGCCGCACCCTGCTCGGCACGCTCGACGATGCGGCGCTCGACGCTTTCCTGCGCCGGCTCAAGCCGCAGCCGCTTACGCCGCACACGCTGACCGACAAGGCCCGGCTGAGGCGCGCCATCCTGCGCGTCCGCGCCGAGGGCATCGCGCTGGTGGAACAGGAGGCCGAGCTCGGCATGCGCTCGCTGGCGGTGCCGCTCCGGCGTTTCGACGGCGTCGGCGTCGCCGCGCTCAACATCGCCGTGCCGGTCGGGCGCATGACGGGCGCGGCGATGCGGGAGGCCTTCGCGCCGCGGCTGCGCCAGGAAGCCGCCGCGCTCCGGCTGCAGTTGATCTGAGCCGCCGAGGTCCGCCATGGCCCCGAATGCCGGGCGAACCGGCGCGGCGGCCGATGTCGCGGGCCTGCCCGGCACCGATCTTGGCGTCGGACCGGCGTGCGACCGGCCGCAGCGCCTTGTGTCGGGGCCGCAACGGGCGCAAGATCGCGCGTGAATTCATTGACATAAGCGCCAGTTGTCGACGCGACCCCGAGGGAAATTCATGTCGATACGCTATCGCCGGAGAGGGCAGGGATATGGCCGGAGGGGAGCCTGCGGCGCGCTCGTCGGCGTGCTGCTGCTGGGTGGAATGAGCCTGGCGGCGGCGGCGGAGAGCGACGACGTCGGCACGGCGATCAGCCTGGCCGACCTGCTGCGGTCCGCCCGCACGGTGATCTCCGCCAACCAGGCCCGGATCAACGATCCCAGCCTCGGCGACAAGGGATTGAGCGGCGATGCCGTGCTGGGCAGCGCGATCGAGAACGATATCAAGACGACCGGGTTCGATCCGCGCTCGGTGGATCCCGCATCACCGCGAGGCAAGCTGCTCGCGGACTTGAGCAAGGCGATCAAGCAGGTGATGGATGCCAACCAGAAAACGATCAACAGAAAGGGCATGGGATTCAAAGGATTCGTGCCGGCGGTCTTCGGACGCCTGGTGACCGAGCAATTCCAGGTGGAGGCCGGCGACAAGGCCTCCATCAAGGTCACGGCGCCGCCCGATCTGGTGCGCAACCGCAAGGCCGCGCCCGACGAATTCGAGACGCGGGTCATCGCCGCCGAGTTCTCGCGGGCCGACTGGCCGAAAGACAAGATCTACTCCGCCGTCGCGCCGCTCAAGGGCCGGCAGGCGATGCGGGTGCTCGTTCCGGAATACTACGGCGCCGGGTGCCTGAGCTGTCACGGCGCGCCGAAGGGCGAAATCGATATCACAGGCTATCCCAAGGAAGGCGCCAAGCTCGGCGATCTCGGCGGCGTCATCAGCATTTCCATTTTTCAGTAGCACCTGGCAGCACCAGTCCGACTTCGGCAAGGGTTTCGAAACGCCGCGACGGAGATTTGCGTGAACCTTCTGCCCGCCCTGTCCATCCGCGTCCGGCTGCTGATCCTGTCGGTATTTTTCCTGCTGACCCTGATTGCCACGACCGCCTATCTCAATCTCGAATTGACGGCCGACGGCGAGGCCCTCGCCGAGGAAGCCCGCCTGGTCTCGATCATCAAATCCGCCAACGCCGCGAACCGGGACTTCGGCGACCTCAAATATTGGCTGACCGATCTTGCCGTCAGCCTCCTCGTCCGCTCGCAGCAGAATGCAACCCTGGCCAAGCAGCGGCTCGAAGCCGACCTGAACAATTTGGCCACCTTCGACCCGGACGGCGTGGCGGTGGTCCGGAGCGAGGTCGATTCCCTGATGGTGCAAGCGCTGAAGGCCGTCGATGCCTACACCGACGACCAGAGGGTGATCGGCAACGCGCTGATGGCCGCGTCGCGGGAACACATCGTCAAGGTCGACGAGCGCCTCTCCAGCCTTGCCGATCGCCTGGAGCGTGAGGCCCTGGAAAAGCGCGACCGGGCGATCTCGCGCGCGCGACGGGCGGTCGAAATATCCGTCGTTCTCGGTGCGGCCGCGGTACTCGCGGCGCTGCTGTTGACCGCGCTGATCTTCCGCTCGATCGCCGCGCCCTTGCGAAAACTCCAGGCGAGCATCGCCGCGATCACCGCCGGCGACCTCACGGTGCCGATACCGGTCGCCTACCCGACCGAGATTCGCGCCATGACCGATGCCTTGTCCATGCTGCGCGACGGCTTGATCGAGCGCAGACGCCTGTCCGCGGAGCGCGAACGCGCGGAGGCCAAGGCCAGGCAGGCCCAGGCCCTGCTGTCGGAGGCGATCGAGGCGCTGTCGGAGGGCTTCGTCATCTACGACGCTGACGACCGGCTCGTCGTCTGCAACGACCGCTATCGCGACATGTATGCCGGCGCCGGAATCGCCCTCGATCCCGGCGTGAGCTACGAGGCCGTGCTCACCGGCGCCGTCGATGCCGGCCTCATCGACATCGGCAAGCAGGCGCCGGCGGATTGGATCGCCGCGCGGCTGGAACGCCATCGCAATCCGCGCGCGGCCTATGAGCAGCGCCGCCGCGACGGCAAGTGGCTGAGGATCAGCGAGCGGCGCACCGGCGAGCGCCGCAGCGTCAGCATATTCACCGACATCACCGAACTGAAGGATCGGGAAAGGCAGCTCGGCGAACTGGTCGACCGGCTGGCCGACGCGCGCGACGAGGCGACGCAAGCGACGCTCGCCAAGAGCAAGTTCCTTGCCAACATGAGCCACGAGCTGCGCACGCCGCTCAACGCCATCATCGGTATCACGGAAATGCTGCACGAGGATGCCACGGACGAGAAGCTCGACAGCTTTCTGGAGCCTCTGGAACGCGTCGTCCGCGCCGGGCGGCACCTGCTGCATCTCATCAACGAGGTGCTCGACCTGTCAAAGATCGAAGCCGGCAAGCTCGATATGCATTACGAAGAGGTCGACATCCGCACCGCCGTCAACGACGTGGCGAACTCCGTGCAAGCGCTGGCCGCCAAGAACGGCAACCGGCTGCTGGCAAGCGTCGCGGAGGATATCGGCACGATGCGCACCGACGTCACCCGGCTGCGCCAGATCCTGCTGAACCTGCTGAGCAATGCCTGCAAGTTCACCGAAAAGGGCTCCGTGTCCCTATCGGTATCGCGCAGCCGCGCGGACGGCGGCGACTGGATCAGCTTCGGCGTGAGCGACACCGGCATCGGCATGACGCAGGAGCAGCTCGGCCGGCTGTTTCAGGAATTCATGCAGGCGGACAGTTCCACGACCCGCAAATACGGCGGCACCGGCCTGGGACTCGCCATCAGCGATCGGCTCTGCCGCATGATGGGAGGCGCCATCGAGGTCGAAAGCGCGCCGAACGCCGGGACGAAATTCGTCGTTCGGCTGCCTGCGGAAGCGCCGGGCGCGGAAGACGGCGAAATGCCGGACAAGGCGCCGCCCGTCGCCGTCGGCGACGACCTTGCGCCGCTCGCCGCGACCGGGCGCGTTCTGGTCATCGACGACGATGCGGCGGTTCGTGACCAGATGCGCCGGTTCCTCAGCCGCGAAGGCTTCGACGTCGTCACCGCCAAGAGCGGAGCGGAAGGAATTGCGGTCGCGAAGGAGCTGCGGCCTTCGGTGGTTACGCTCGACATCCTCATGCACGAGATGGACGGCTGGTCGGTGCTGCAGGCCTTCAAGGCCGACGCGGAACTCGCCGGCATTCCCATCATCATGCTGAGCGTCCTGGACGAGAAGCACAAGGGTCTGGCGCTCGGCGCGTCGGACTATCTGAGCAAGCCGATCGACCGGGACCGGCTGGCGCACGCGCTCAAGCGCTTCAAACCTCGCGACGCGACGTGGCGCGTCCTGGTGACCGAGGACGATCAGCCGACGCGCGACATGCTGCGCCGTCTCCTGGTGGCGGAGGGCTGGCACGTCTTCGAGGCATCAAACGGCAGCGACGCGCTGGCCTTCCTTGAGAGCAATGCGGTCGATCTCATCCTGCTCGATCTCATGATGCCGAAAATGGACGGCTTCGAGCTTCTGGCGGAAATTCGCCTGCGGCCGAAGCTGAGCGACATCCCGGTCATTGTCGTTACCGCCGCCGATTTGACCGACGAGGATCGTCGCCGCCTCGGCGGCGCGGCGGTCCAGATATTGCAGAAGGCAGCCTATCAGCGCGACGAACTCTTCAGTCAGGTCAGGCGCCTCGTCGCCCAGCACGCGCCGTCGATGAAGCTGACCGGGACAGGCTAATGGGCAAGCTCACCATCCTCTACGTCGAGGACAACGACGACAACGTCTTC
>DATKQA010000303.1:0-2279 GCA_035523835.1 Candidatus Sulfotelmatobacter sp. | reverse complement strand
AGGCCGTTACCCTTGCGGCGGCCGGTCCGGGCGCGGTAGGTGTTTTGCTTTCGTGTGTCTTTGCTTTGCCGATCCGGCGTTCAGTATCGGCGCTGTAATTGCGCGGCGTCAGATCGGTCGCGCGGCTGGCGCCCGAGCACCGATCTACTGTGCGGATCACGCAGCTGGGGGATCACGCGATGGTCGTCCGGAATGTCGGCGATGAACGGTGATGGCGTCGTCGGCCCGCGGCGGTAGTTGCAATAGGAGACCGTGACCCCGCGCATGCCGCGGGTGATCGCGACATAGGCGAGCCGCCGTTCCTCGGCCGGGTCGCCGTAGTCCGGCGGAAAGACGCCGTCTTCCCAGGCCGGCAGGAAGACCTGCGGGAATTCGAGGCCCTTCGCCTTGTGCAGGGTCATCAGCTGGACGCGCCCGGATTTGTCGTCGTCCGGGCCGCCGGTCGCGAGTGCGGCATGGTCGAGGAGCGAGCGCGCGGTATGGAAACCACCGGCAAGCTGCACGAGCTCCTCCAGGTTTTCGAGCCGGCCTTCGTTGGCCTCGGCACGGCTTTCCCGCAGCATCCGGCGGTAGCCGGTCGTGTCGATCAGCAGCGACAGCTGGTCGGCGAGGGTCGCCACGCGGTTCCGGGCAACGTGGCGGACGGCGTCGGCGAAGGCGAGGCCGGCGGAACGGGCTTTCGGTGGCAAAGGTGCGGTTTCGAGGGCGTCGAGCAGCGACATCGAACGCCAGGCGGCTTCGGCTTCGAGCACCGCCATGGCCTTGGGTCCGAACCCGCGCGCCGGTACGTTGATGACGCGCCGGAAGGCTTCGTCGGCTTGCCTGTCGTCCGGCGTCGTCGCCAGACGCAGAAGCGCAAGCGCGTCCTTGATCTCGGCCCGCTGGTAGAACCCGACGTCGCCGACGAGCGCGTAAGGGATACGCGCCCGCATCAGCGCTTCCTCGAAGCCGCGCGACAGCGCGTTGCTGCGGTAGAGGATTGCCATGTCCTCCCAAGCGAGGCCTTCGGTATGGCGGCGGGCGATCTGCACCACGAGGCCGGCGGCTTCGGCCTCGGGATCATGGAAACGGAGGATCTCGAGCGGCTGACCGGCCGGTTTGCGGGTGAACAAGGTCTTGCCGAGACGTTGCGGGTCGTGTGCGATGACGGCGTTTGCGGCACCGAGGATGTGCCCGGTCGAGCGGAAATTCTCCTCGAGGCGGAAGACTGCCGCAGCGGGGAAGTCGCGGGTGAAGCGGCGGATATAGCCGACATCGGCGCCGCGCCAGCCGTAGACGCTCTGGTCGTCATCGCCGACTACGAAGATCTCGCCGTGGTCGGCCGCCAACAGCTGCAGCCAAGCGAATTGGGCGAGGTTGACGTCCTGGAACTCGTCGGCAAGGACGCTGTCGAAACGGTCTGCCCAGCGCCGGCGGTAGCCGGCATCCGCCTGCATCGCTCGCACCGGCCATAGGAGCAGGTCCCCGAAATCCGCGGCGTTCGCCTCGCGCAGGCGGCGCTGGTATTCGCCGTACACCAGCGCGCATCTGCGCAATCCTTCGGTGTCGATCGGCAATCCGCAGCGACCGGCTTCGGCGATCATCGCCTCGGTCCGCGCCGGCGCCTCGCCGGGTGCAACGAGGTCATCCTTGAACCGGGTGATCCGGTGGCACATCAGTTTCAGCGGGTCATGGCCGTTGCCGGCGCCGTCATCGGTATCTGCGAGGTTCAGCGCCTTGAACGTGCGCTTCAAAAGCCGGCGGCTGTCGTCGGCGTCGAGGATGTCAAAACCGGGGCGCAGCCCGGCGATCTCGGGCTCCTCGCGCAGCTGACGCGCCGCGAGGCCGTGGAACGTGCCGAGCCAGGACGGTGCGGCGCCGCCGTCAACAGCGGCACCGACGCGGTCGCGCATTTCGGCCGCCGCCTTGTTCGTGAAAGTGACGGCGAGAATCCGGTTTGCGGCGATGTGGCGCCTGGCGATCCGCCCGCCGATGGCGGCTGTCAAGGTCCGGGTCTTGCCAGTCCCGGCCCCGGCCAGCACCAGCACGGGGCCGGGCTGCGCCGCTGCCGCAGCCTGTTGCAGTGTGAGGTCGGAGAAGCGTCGCGCGGGGGCTGTCATTTTCCAACCTCCCCGGCAATCTGCAGGACGTCGTTCCAATCGATGCCGACGGGGGGCCGCAGCCGTTCGAAGGTGACGCCGGCAGCAGCGGCAAGTTCGGCGTGCCGAGCCGCATAGCGCTCGCCGGCCGGGTTGGCGTCGCTGGCGCCGGCAACGCATGCGCCGGGGAGGGGCGCGAGC
>DATKQA010000302.1:0-2814 GCA_035523835.1 Candidatus Sulfotelmatobacter sp. | reverse complement strand
AGAAGCACTGGATCTTCTTGAAGTAGCGGCCGACCACGTCGGGGGTGACGTTGTAGGTGGCATGGCCGACGATGGCGTGGTCGGCGAGATTGGTGGCATCGAAATAGACCAGCGCCTGCTCGCCGAGATGGATGGTCACCTGCTTTTGCGCCGGCACGAAACGCCAGGGCATGCCGGGCACGATGCTGGTGTCGAAGCGAACCGTGATGGCGCGCGCGGCTTGCTTGGAACTGTCTTCGGCCACGCGCACGGTCGTGCCGCCGTAGCCGGTGGCGGCGCAGAACAGGCGATAGATGGTGACGGAATAGGACACCAGCGTGATCATGATGCCGAGCACGACGGCGATGGCGCCGAGCACGACGGCGTTCCGTCGGCGCAGATTGCGATCGCTGTACATCGGGCGCGCCGGGCGCTGCTCCAGGTTTTCGGTCATGGCCGACTCCTGGCGGAAAAAGGCTGAGGGCGGCACCGCGGCCGCCGCTTCTTTCTAGCCGAATTTGGCGGCAGGATGGGCGGCCAGCGCCAATTTGCCGCAGGCCTGCGGGCGCCGGGCGCGAGAACGGTGGAGGCAGACGACATGTACAAGCTTTTCGCCCGGCGCGGCTGGGGCTCGGTCATCGTCGAGGCGCAACTCGCCTGGTATGGACTGCCGGTCGGCATCGAGGAGGTTGGCAATCTCCTGGAATCCGCCGCAGCGCGCGAGGAGCTCGCCCGCGTCAATCCGGTGGCACAGGTGCCGACCCTGCTGCTGCCCGACGGCAGCGTGATGACCGAAAGCGCGGCCATCACCTTGCATCTGGCCGATGTCGCCGGCGGCGCCGCGCTGGTGCCGGCGCCGGGCGATGCGTCGCGGCCGCGCTTCCTGCGCTGGCTGATCTTCCTCGTGGCCAATATCTACCCGACCTTCACCTATGCCGACGTGCCGAGCCGCTTCGTCGCCGTCGAGGCGGCCCAGGCAGCCTTCCGCGAGAGCGTCGACGCCTATGCCGCCCGGCTATGGGGCCAGATCGAGCGGGAAGCGGCAAGCGACTGGTTTCTCGGCGACCGTTTCTCGGCGCTCGACATCTACATCGCCGCCATGACGCGCTGGCGGCCGCGCCGAGCCTGGTTTGCGACGCAGTGCCCGCGGCTCCACGCCATTGCCCTTCGCGCCGACGCCCTGCCCGGCCTGACGGCCGTCTGGCAGCGGAATTTCCCGGCAGCGGAGACTGCGGCCTGAAAGCGGCGAACCGTCGGTGCATTGTACTGATCCAAACAAAACCGTCGGAATATCTGACGCCCAAACCGCGGCACCCTCGGCGCCCATGCAAAATTTCGTTGCGAGCTCAGCTCCTTAGAGCCGTGGAATGCATTGGCACGCGGCTTGCTTCGTGGATAGCGTGACCTTGAGGCCCCCATCCTTGGGGTCATGGATGCCGTAACTATCCCTCTCCGGGAACGGGCTTTGGCCCGCGAAATGCCGGATTGGAGGTACCTGAACAAGGTGCCTCCTTTTTTTTGCCCGCGTCAGGGCTGGCGCGCCTTGGCCGCCGCGGCTGCCTTCTCCACTCCGGTCAGCGCCTTCTCGACCTCGGCATAGTCCGGACTCTTGGGATCGAGCTTGCCCAACAGCCGGCGCCAATGGGCGGCGGCGACCGCCGGCCGGCCGGCCTGCAGCTCGGCCATGCCGACGTACCAGAGCGCGTCGACGCTGTCGGGATCCATGGCCAGGACCTGACGGAACAGGCTCTCGGCCTGCGGCGGCATCGGCTTGTCGTCGCCGCTTTCCTCGACCATCGCCGTGGCCCGGGCCAGCAGCGCCGAAGGATCATTCGGCCGCAACGCCGCCGCCTTGTCGAAGGCGGCGCTCGCCTCCTGGTGCCGGCCGAGCACCTGATAGGCGCGGCCGAGCTTGAGCCAGCCGGCGAAATCATCCGGCTGGCGCTGCAGCCGGTCGGCAAGCTGCTGCACCATGGCGCCGATCATGGCGGAACGCTGATCCGGCGGCATCGCCTGCGCCGCCTGCATCTGCGCGACCGTCGGGCCCGGGGCGATGCCGGGCGGCGCCGCGGCAGCATCGGCCGGCGGCGTGGCTGGCACGGCTTTCAGCGCGGGATCGTCGGGCCGCAGTTTCCGCGCATGCGACAGCGCGTCCTGCGCCTTGTCGGCCTCCCCCAGCACCTGATAGGCACGCGCCAGCCGCGTCCAGCCGTCGAAATCGTCCGGCTGCTTTTTCAGCCGATCGGCCAGCCGCTGCACCATGCTGCGGATCATCTGATTGCGCTGGTCGGGCGACATCTGCGCCGCCGCCTGCATGTCGGCGGCCGTCGGTCCCGGCGCCGACGGCGCAGCCGGGCCGGCCGGCAAAACGGGGCCGGCCGCCGGCGGCGGCGCGGCCAGCGCCTGCTTCAGCGCAGGATCGCCAGGCCGCAGCTTTTGCGCATGCGACAGCGCGTCCTGCGCCTTGTCGGCCTCGCCCAGCACCTGGTAGGCACGCGCCAGCCGCATCCAGCCGTCGAAATCGTCGGGCTGTTTCTGCAACCGATCGGCCAGCCGCTGCACCATGCTGCGAATCATCTGCGCGCGTTCATCGCCGGTCAGCTTCTGCGCCGCCTGGATGTCGGCCGTGCTGGGACCCGGCGATGGCGCGGCGGCCGGCGGCGGCGCCTCGGCCATGCTGGTCGAGGACGGCAGCGGGTCCGGCAGCTTGACGTGCATGAGGCTCGCCACATGCTCGAGCTGGGCCCGCAACGCCGGCATCCAGGGCGCATCGGGCGCGCTGTCGGCGGCCAGCGACAGCCAGCCGTCGAGCGCCGCCTTGTAGTCGCCGGCCTG
>DATKQA010000301.1:0-3234 GCA_035523835.1 Candidatus Sulfotelmatobacter sp. | reverse complement strand
TTTTCTCTTTCCTCACGTCGCCGCTCGCCGCGCACGCCGCTATGGGCACTGACGGTCACCCGCCGCGGCGTTATCTCTTCACGAAGGCGATCCTGCCGCCGGGCGTTATCTCCACGGCGCAAGGGTCCGCGCTGACGGCGCGCGATTTCCGGCTCTCGCGCTGGCTCTAAGTTACTGCAGCGTGCTCGCCCAAATGCTTCCAGGGCATGGGCTGCTGCCGACCGTCGGTGTGGCGCCGGGAAACTGCGCGGCGCCTGTGCCGCCGGCATTGATGACGCTGCCGAGCCACGCCGTAAGCGACCCCGGGCAGCTCGCCGTGCCGAGCGCGCCGATGAGCAGGTTCGCGCCGGAGCTGCTGGCGAGCGCCGGATTTGAGAGCGTCAATGTGCTCCCGGTGATTCCCGTCACCGTCGTCATCGGCGGAAAGAGCGGCGAGAAGACGAAGAAGCCCTCCGCAACCCACGACGGATCCGGCACCACGATCTCGTTCGCTCCCACCGTGACCGCCGCGAGCTGCCAGTTGGCAGTTTCGGCCTGCATGATCGGGACACCAGCCCAATTGATGTCGCCCATCTCGTCGCCGAACAGCCAGCCATAGCCGAGGCTCGGCGTGCCCGAGCTGATGCAGTAATTCTTGCCGTTCGAGCCGCCGGCTGTGTTGAACAGAAGCGAGCCCTGACCGATCCCGAACCCGGCTTGCATCGCCGACGTCGCGAACTCAATCGGCCCGTCGATGAAGACCTTCGATCGAAACTCGGCGGAAAGGCCATTGTGCATCGACAGCGTCTCGCCGAAGACGCAATCGCTGAGCCAGAGCTCGGCACCAGAGATGTTGATCGCGTCGTCGGCGCCCCATGGATTGCTGCCGCCGCTCATGGCGTTCATCATCTCGAAATCGAAGCCGACAACGCGAGCGCACCCCTCGCTCATTGTAATGCAGTTCAGATGCCCTTGCGGCTGCGGGCTCGGCGCCCAAACGTAATTCCCCTTCGTAAGCGCAGGATTGCAGTTCGACGGCGAGGCAGCTGCAAAGCTGTTGTCGTTTGGATTGCCCTGGACGATGACCTGCGACGAGTAAGTCTGACCGACAAGCTTGCCGCTGATCGAGAGATCGCTGGTGATCGTGCCCGATGGCCCTGTCCATAAGATAGTGACCTGCTGGCCGTTGAGGTCGACTTCCGAGGCGAGATATTCCCATGCGCCGCCAGGATCAAGGAACGGGGCGCTGAGAGAGCCGTCGCCGCTCGAGTTGCTGCCGGCGGTCGGGCTGTAGTAGATCGTCGTCGGGCCGGAAAGTGCGGTGCGCGTCATAGCTGTGCCTCACTCAGATGTATTGGCCGCCTGTCGACGGGCTGCCGGCGGCGTTGCCGGGGAGATAAGAAGCGCCGGCGCCATTCGTATTGACCACCGCATTGGATGCGACGATGTAACGTTGGCCCGTGGCGCTGCCGCTAAACGTGTTGGCGGGGCAGACGATATCGCCGAGACCGCTGGCACTCGCGAAGGCGCTCGAAAACGCGGGTGTTCCGCTAAGTGTCACGGTCACGCCGGCAACAAGAATTTCGCCGGATTGCGCGGCGAGCCAGTGGGCCGCCGCGCTGCCGGAAATGGTGTAATTGCCAGCTGCTTCTACGACGCCGCCATTGGAGGCATTCACGTGAGCAGTCGTGCAAGCACCGAAGACCAGATTGTTGAATGCGATTAGTCCATCGAATTGCGCGAGCAGGCCATAGATGCCCGAAACCTCCAGATTCTGTACCGTTAGCTGCGCGCCCTGGGCGGCGCCGATACAGAAATTGCCAGAGACCGAGATGATGACATTGGTTGGAGTCGCGCTGTTGCCATTGATGACCAGCGACGATGCGCCCTGTGCTCCGACCAGCGGACCATTTGCGTTGAGGTTGGCGGTGTATGTGCCGTTCGCAAGCTGGATCGTCGCCACGAAGCCGGCAAGATCATAGTTCGTCTGGATCGTGTTGTACGCGTGCTGCAACGTCAACCACGGAGTCCCGGAGGATAGGCCGTTGTTGCTGTCGGACCCGGTAGGGGAGACATAGAACGTCGTGTTCGCCGTCAGCGCCGTGCGCGTCACGCCGCCGTTTGCTGGCGGCAGGATGCCCTCCACCTCGCTCGCCAGTTTGATCTTTGGCGCTTGGCCGGTGATGCCGCCGTGGTGTGAGTTGAGCAGTCCCGCGAGAAACGGCGCCTGCGGATAGTTGGCCGGCACGTTGATTCCGACGCTTGGGCCCGCCGTCAGGATCTCGCTGGCGGTGACTTGCGTCTGCCCGAAAGCGAGGTCGATGAGGTAGAGCGGAACCCAGCCGGCGGTCGGATTGGGCGGCGCCTCGGAGCCGGAGGTAGCAACGTTGCCGTAAACCACCTCCACCACGACGGTGCCGACGCGACGCGTCGGTTGCGTCTGGCCGGAATTGTTCGGCCCCGACCATGCTGGCCCCGACGGATTGCTGGCGTTGAGATAGGGCAGCAACCCGCCGTTCGGGTCGTCGCTCGGGATCTCATCCTCTTGCACGAACTGCACCTGGATCAGCGCCCAGCGCGATTGGCCCGAGCCGAGCCCGGCAGTCGACAGGACCACTTGCTGAGCTGCGGCGAGGCCCTGCTGCAGCACCTGGTTCGTATCCGCCGCTAGCGACCCATAGGCGGTCGCGTCGACGGCGGCCATCTGATAGATATCGCCGGCAGCGAGATTGATCGTAAGGCTCGCCGGCGCTGTCGGCGTAGCCGCAAAGCCGGCGACCAGCGTCGACGTGGTGCCGAGCAGATCCATGACCGCTTGCGCCAGCGCGAACATGTTTTCTCGCCAGCCCCAGAGGTGGTCGTAGTCGCGCACGTCGGCCTGGTCGTAAATGATCGGACGGTCCATGGAGGCTCTCGGTCAGGGAAGCTGGTTGGGGGGAACGAACTTGACGAAGACCGTCGTGCCGTAAGGGATCACGCGATTGATCGCGTCATAGACGGGCTGCTCGCCGGCCTCGGCCGAAGGCTGCAGATAGACGGCGCCCGCCGGCGGCACGAAAGCAGGATTGATCGTGTAGAACACGCCGCCATAGCCGCGGCGCGGGATGCCGGCGAGGCCTGCCGCCGGAATGGCGCAGACCACGAGGCCCGCGTAGCGCTGATTGCCGTTGGCGTATTGGCCGGGCCGCGCGGCGCGGTTGTAGCCGTAGAAGGATCCGCCGTACCGCGCATTGTCGTTCGGCTGCCAGGGCTGGA
>DATKQA010000300.1:0-5259 GCA_035523835.1 Candidatus Sulfotelmatobacter sp. | reverse complement strand
GGCAGCCATTCCAGCCGGCCGCCGGACGCGACATCGGCCGCCACCTCGAAGCGGGCGACGGGACCGAGCGAGCGATAGAATTTCTCCGCGGCCTGGGTGGTCACGAGCGCCGCCGCGCCCGCCCCGACCTGCACCTTTATCCGCACGCGGTCGCCGCCGGCGAAGCCGCCCGAGGTCATCAGCAGCACCGCGGTCAGCGGGTCGTGCGGCGCCGGGCGCGGAAACAACACGCGACAGGGATCGTGCTGATAGAGATGCGCCGCCACGGTCGCGGCGCCGCGCCGCACCATGCCGATCTCGGCGACGCCGTCGCCGCGCTCGAAATGCGCATTGCGCGCCCTAAGTTCCGCATGGATCGACACCTTATACGGTAAGGTAGCGACGAACCTCGGATTCTACCATATCGGATTTGCGGCCCGACAGGACCACCTCGCCGCGCTGCATCACGGCATAGGCGTCGGCCAGGTCGCGGGCGAAATCGAAATACTGCTCGACCAGCACGATCGCCATGTCGCCGCGCTCGGTGAGCTTGCGGATGACGCGCTCGATATCCTTGATGATGGAAGGCTGGATGCCTTCCGTCGGCTCGTCGAGGATGAGCAGCTTCGGCCGCGTCACCAGAGCGCGGCCGATGGCGAGCTGTTGCTGCTGCCCGCCGGAGAGATCGCCGCCGCGCCGCCGCAGCATGCTCTTGAGCACGGGGAAGAGCTCGAATATCTCGTCTGGCAGCTTGCGCAGCGCCCGCGGCAGCGCGGCAAAGCCGGTCTCCAGGTTCTCCAGCACGGTGAGCCTTGGGAAGATGTCGCGGCCCTGCGGCACCAGGGCGAGGCCGCGCCGCGAGCGCTCGTGCGGCGGCAGGCCGTCGAGCGGCACGCCGTCCCATTGGACCGAGCCGCGCTGGATGCGTTGCAGGCCGAATATGGCTCGCAGCAGGCTGGTCTTGCCGACCCCGTTGCGGCCCATGATGCAGGTCACCTCGCCCATCCGCGCGGTCAGATTGACCGAACGAAGCGTGTGGCTGGCGCCGTAGTAGAGATCGACGTCGGTGACGGTCAGCATGTTCAGCGCCCCAGATAGACCTCGATCACGCGCTGATCGTTCTGCACGTGATCGATGGAACCTTCGGCAAGGACCGAGCCTTCATGCAGCACGGTCACGCGGGCGCCGAGGTCGCGCACGAATTCCATGTCGTGCTCGACCACCACCATGGTGCGCTTGCCGGCAAGCGACAGGATCAGCTCGGCCGTCTCGCGCGTCTCGGCATCGGTCATGCCGGCGACCGGCTCGTCGAGCAGCAGGAGTTGCTGGTCCTGCACCAGCAGCATGCCGATCTCCAGCCATTGTTTCTGGCCGTGGCTCAGCACGCCGGCGCGCTCGCGGCGGCGGTCGCCGAGGCCGATCGTTTCCAGCGCCGCATCGATCTGGTCGAGGTCCTCGCCCCCGAGCTTCGCCAGCAAGGTCTTCCAGATGCCGCGGTTGTTCTTCAACGCCAGCTCCAGGTTCTCGAACACGGTCAGATTCTCGAACACCGTCGGCTTCTGGAACTTCCGTCCGATGCCGAGGTTGGCGATCGCCGTCTCGTCGAGCTTGGTGAGGTCGATGCGATCGTCGAACTGCACCGTGCCGTAGTCGGGCCGTGTCTTGCCGGTGATGACGTCCATCATCGTGGTCTTACCGGCGCCGTTCGGACCGATGACGGTCCGCAACTCGCCGCGGTCGATCACCAGCGAGAGGTCGTTCAGCGCCTTGAAGCCGTCGAAGCTGACCGTCACCCCGTCGAGATAGAGGAGCGAACTCGCCGGCGCCGCTGTCGCGGCCGGCGCGGCGGGCGAGGCCGGTTCGAGATGCAGTGCCGGATCGGCCATGTTCATGCGTCCCCGGCCATGGCGGCGCGGCGGCCGCGGCGCTCGCGAAGCTGCCGCACCACGCCGACGAGGCCGCGCGGCATGACCAGGGTCACGGCGATGAAGAGCCCGCCGAGCACGAACAGCCACGCGTCGGGGAAAGCCGACGTCAGCCAGGTCTTCGCCAAGTTCACCAGCACGCCGCCGAGGATTGCGCCGACCAGGGTGCCGCGCCCGCCGGCGGCGACCCAAATGGCGATTTCGATCGAGTTGCCGGGCGAGAATTCGCTCGGATTGATGATGCCGACCTGCGGCACATAGAGCGCGCCGGCGATCCCGGCAAGCATGGCGGAGACGGTGAAGACGAAGAGCTTGGCGTTGGTGACGGAGTAACCGAGGAAGCGTACCCGGCTCTCGGCGTCGCGCAGCGCGAGCAGGACGCGGCCGAGCTTGGAGGCGACGATGAAGCGCCCGACCAGGAAGGCGATGCCGAGCGTGATCATCGAGGCGATATAGAGACCGATCTGTGTCAGCGGCGACTGCAGGTCGAAGCCGAGCAGGTCCTTGAAGTCGGTCAGACCGTTGTTGCCGCCGAAGCCCATGTCGTTGCGGAAGAAGGCGAGCAGCAGCGCGAAGGTCATCGCCTGGGTGATGATCGAGAGATAGACGCCGGTGACGCGCGAGCGGAAGGCGAACCAGCCGAAGACCAGCGCCAGCACGCCCGGCACCAGCACCACCATGGCGGCGGCGAAGATGAAGTGATCGAAGCCGTACCAGTACCAGGGCAACGCCTTCCAATTCAGGAACACCATGAAATCAGGCAAAATCGGATTGCGATAGACGCCGCGGTCGCCGATCTCGCGCATCAGATACATGCCCATGCAATAGCCGCCGAGGGCGAAGAAAGCGCCATGCCCCAGGCTCAGGATGCCGGCATAGCCCCAGACCAGGTCGAGGCTGAGCGCCAGGATGGCGTAGCAGGCGTATTTGCCGAGCAGCGGCACGACGTAGTTCGGCAGGTGCAGCAACGTGCCGCTCGCCGGCACCAGGTTGAGCACCGGCACCAGCAGGATGGCGATGATCCCGCTGCCCAGGAACCAGGCCCAGCCGCGCCTGTCGAGCAGGCTGACGAAAGGTGTCATCGCTTCACATTTCCGCCGCGCGGCCTTTGAGAGCGAAGAGCCCGCGCGGCCGCTTCTGGATGAACAGGATGATCGCCACCAGAACGAAGACCTTGCCGAGCACGGCGCCGGCAAGCGGTTCCATGAACTTGTTGGCGATGCCGAGGCTCATAGCGCCGACCAGGGTGCCGGCGAGATTGCCGACGCCGCCGAACACCACGACGAGGAAGCTGTCGACGATGTAGATGGTGCCGAGATTGGGACTGACGTTGCCGATCTGGCTGAGCGCGACGCCGGCGATGCCGGCGATGCCCGAGCCGAGGCCGAAGGTCAGGGCATCGATCCGCGCCGTCGGGATGCCCATGGCCGAGGCCATTTCG
This sequence comes from Candidatus Sulfotelmatobacter sp., assembly GCA_035523835.1. Taxonomy (GTDB): domain Bacteria; phylum Pseudomonadota; class Alphaproteobacteria; order Ferrovibrionales; family Ferrovibrionaceae; genus DASQHM01. The sequence goes on along the minus strand of DATKQA010000300.1, from coordinate 1,914 downwards.
CGGTTCTGCGTCACGGCGCGCATATGCAGGCCGAAGGGCGTGCGGCGCAGCACCAGTGCCAGCGCCGCCAGCACGGCAAAGCAGAACACGATGATGCAGAGCCGGTTCCAGGTGATGTCGAAGCTGCCGACGACGGTGAAGCCGCCGGTCATCCAATTGGGATTGTCGACCGCCTTGTTCGGCGCGCCGAAGATGCTGCGCACGAACTGCTGCAGGATCAGGCTGATGCCCCAGGTGGCGAGCATGGTTTCCAATGGCCGCCCGTACAGGAAGCGGATGACGCTGCGCTCGAGCGCCACGCCGACCAGTCCGGCGACGGCGAAGCCGACCGGGACCGCCACCACCAGGTAAAGGTCGAAGACCGACGCCGGAAGAAAGGCCTTGAACATTTCCTGCACGACGTAGGCTGAATAGGCGCCGAGCATGATCATTTCGCCATGCGCCATGTTGATGACGCCCATGACGCCGAAGGTGATGGCGAGCCCGATGGCCGCCAGCAGCAGCACGCTGCCGAGGCTGATGCCTTCGAACAGGCTGACGGCAACGTCGATGAAACGCTGCCGGGATTCGATCGACTTGAGCGCGGCGTCGGCCTCCTTCTGCACCTCCGGCGCGATACCCGGGGTGTTGCGCAGCTCGGCCAGAAGGTTGTGCACCTGCGGATCGGTCGATCCGGCAAGGCCCCTGATTGCGGCAATCCGCTGGGCCGTGTCGCCGCTCACCAGCAGCACGCCGTTCAGGCTGAACTGCATCGCCGCCTTCACCTCGGCATCGGTCTCCCTGGCCACGGCCTTTTCCAGGGTCTTGGCGAGCTCCGGCGACGCGTGCTTCAGGGCGTCCTGCGCGGCGGCGAGCCGATCGGCCCTGTCGGGGCTCGACAGCATCAAGCCGCTCAGGGCGCCGGTGATAGCGCCGCGCAGCAGATTGTTCACGCTGACCTTGTCGATGGCATCGCTCGACACGTGCCCGAGCGGCGCACCGGTCATCGGATCGAACGTCTTGTAGCCGTCATCGTCCTCGTCGGCGATGAAGAGCTTGCCGTCGCTGCTGACGTACAGCCTGCCGTCGTAGAGCGCCTTGAGCGGAATGATGGCGCGCTTGTCGCCGAGCTGACCCAGCGCCTGGACCGTCGCTGCCTTGGCATCGAAATCGTCCGATCCGAGCTTGGCGACGAGGCCGCCCAGTTGATCGGCGCGGACCGCCCGGCCAGCCGCCATGATGCAGAACACCGCCAGCAGCGCGGCAAGCAGCGAATGGATGAACGCTCTTTTGCGACGGGTCATGACTTCTGCTGCTCGGACCCGCCCCTCGCCGGGGCGGGTCCCTCAGCTCGCCCTGCTAGTTCTTGTACTTCGGTGCGGTGCAATTGCCGCAGACCCAGGGGTAGGTCCAGTCGGCGACCTTGCCGTCGTCTTCCGCGAGATAGGGGCTCCAGGCATCGGCCTTGATCACGCCCTTGGTCTTCCAGACGACCTCGAACTGGCCGTTGGGCTGGATCTCGCCGATCAGCACCGGCTTGGACAGATGGTGGTTGGTGTTCATCACCGCCCAGCCGCCGGTGAGGTTCTTCACCTTCTGGCCATAGAGCGCCTGGCGCACCGCGTCGACATCGGTCGTGCCGGCCTGTTCCACGGCCTGCGTCCACATCTTGAAGCCGATGTAGGTCGCTTCCATGGGATCGTTGGTGACGCGCTTATCGTTCTTGATGAAGGCGTGCCACTCCTTGATGAAGGCGGCGTTCTCCGGTGTCTTCACCGACTCGAAATAGTTCCAGGCCGCCAGATGGCCGACCAGGTTCTTGGTGTCGATGCCGGAAAGCTCCTCCTCGCCGACCGAGAAGGCGACGACGGGAATGTCGGATGCCTTGATGCCGGCATTGGCCAGTTCCTTATAGAAGGGCACGTTGGCGTCGCC
>DATKQA010000299.1:0-6336 GCA_035523835.1 Candidatus Sulfotelmatobacter sp. | reverse complement strand
CTCGCGATGGGCATCGTCGCCGCGCTCGGCAATACCGTTACCAACATCGTCATCGCCACGGCCATCATCAATTTCCCGCTCTATGCCCGCATTGCCCGCGCCGAGGCCAACGTGCGCCGCGAGGCGGGCTTCGTGCAGGCCGCGCGGCTCACCGGCAACGGCGAATGGCGCATTCTGCTCACGCAGATCCTGCCGAACATCATGCCGATCATGGTGGTGCAGATGTCCCTCACCATGGGCTATGCCATCCTGAACGCCGCCGGGCTTTCCTTCATCGGTCTGGGCGTCCGGCCGCCGACGCCGGAATGGGGCATCATGGTGGCCGAGGGCGCCGGGTTCATCGTTTCCGGCGATTGGTGGATCGCCTTCTTTCCCGGCCTGGCGCTGATGCTGGCCGTCTTCTGCTTCAACCTGCTCGGCGACGGCGTGCGCGACATCGTCGATCCGCAGCGGCGGAGCTGAGGCGAGTGTCTGCGCTCCTGGAAATCTCCGACCTCAGCGTCGAATTTACGACTCGGCGCGGCCGCGTGCGCGCGGTCGAGAAGGTCGGCATCCGTGTCGCTCGGGGCGAGACGCTGGCCATCGTCGGCGAATCCGGCTCGGGCAAGTCGGTCACCTCCTATGCGGTGATGCGCATTCTCGATCGCGCCGGTCGCATCGCCGAGGGAGCGGTGCATTTCTCCGGCATGGATCTGCGTGCCATGAGCGAGCGCGAGATGCGCGAGCTTCGTGGCCGCGAGATCTCCATGATCTTCCAGAACCCGCGCGCGGCGCTCAATCCGATTCGCAAGGTAGGGCGGCAGATCGAGGACGTGCTGCGCCAGCATGTGCAGGCATCCGCCGATTCGGCGGCGAAGAAAGCGATCGAGATCCTGCGCCAGGTGCGAATCGAACGACCGAAAGAGCGCTACCACGCCTATCCCTTCGAGCTGTCCGGCGGCATGTGCCAGCGGGTGGTGATTGCGCTTGCGCTCGCCTGCCAGCCGCAACTCCTCATCGCGGACGAGCCGACCACCGGGCTCGACGTCACCACCCAGCAGGCGGTGATGGAGCTGATCGTCGAGCTCACCCGCCAGCGCGGCATGTCCACCATCCTGATCACCCACGACCTTGGTCTGGCCGCCGCCTATTGCGACCGCGTGGTGGTGATGGAACAGGGCAAGGTGGTGGAAACGGCCGAGGCCGCCGTCATCTTCCGCCGGCCGTCGCACCGCTACACGCGCAAGCTCATGCGCGCGACGCCGCGGCCGGGCGTCGGCCTGCGCGATCTGCTGCCGGAGGAATCGCCGGCAGCGTCCGCGCCGGCGGCGCCCGCGGCCAGGCCGACCCCGCTCCTGCAGGTGAGCGGCCTGGTCAAGGAATACCGCCGCCAGGTCGGCGACGGCCTGTGGGCGAAATTCTTCGGGCGCAAGGGCGCGGCCGGCGCGGGCGACAGTTTCCGCGCCGTCGATGCCGTCAGCTTCGATGTCGGGCGCGGCGAGAGCGTCGGCCTGGTCGGCGAATCCGGCTGCGGCAAGTCGACCACCTCGATGATGCTGATGCGCCTGCTCGATCCGACCGCCGGCCGCATCCTGTTTGACGGCACCGACATCGGCGCCATTCCCGCCCGGCGCTTCGCGCATTCGCCCTGGCGGAAGCGAATTCAGATGGTGTTCCAGGATCCGACCGACAGCCTCAATCCGCGGTTCACCGCGGCGCGAGCGATCGCCGACCCGCTGTTGCGACTTTCCGGCATGCCGGCCCGGCAGCGGCGAGCCGAGGTGGCGGAGCTGGCGCGGCTGGTCGGCCTGCCGCTCAACCTGCTCGATCGCTTTCCGCACCAATTGTCCGGCGGGCAGAAGGCCCGCGTCGGCATCGCGCGGGCCATTGCGCTGCGGCCCGATCTGGTGATCCTGGACGAGCCGACCGCGGCGCTCGACGTCTCGGTGCAGGCCATCGTGCTCAACCTGCTGCAGGACCTGAAAGTCGCGCTCGGCATGAGCTACCTCTTCGTCAGCCACGACCTGCACGTGGTGCGGCTGCTGTGCGATCGCATCATCGTGATGCGCCGGGGGCAGATCGTCGAAGCCGGCAGCGCCGAGACCGTGTTCATCGCGCCGCAGTCGGACTATACGCGCGAGCTGCTGGCGGCCATTCCTCATCCGCCGGTCTGACTTGCCCGAGTTCCTGCAGATTCCGGGCTCCACGCCGCGGCTCGAGGCGCGGCGTCCGCGCCGGCGCAACGCCACCCGCACGGCGGAACTCCGCGATCTCATCGCCGAGGAAATCGTCTGCGGCCGGCTCGGCCCCGGCGTGCCGCTGGAAGAGGCGGAGATCGCCCGCCGCTTCGGCGTCTCGCGCACGCCGGTGCGCGAAGCCATCCGTGCCCTCGCGGCCACGGGCCTGGTGGAGGCGCGGGCGCACCGCAGCGCCATCGTTGCGCGGCCGACTTCGAGGCGGCTGCGCGGCATGTTCGATACCCTGGCCGAGCTCGAGGCGCTCTGCGCCGGCCTGGCGGCACTGCATATGACCGCGGCCGAGCGCCAGCGTCTCGTCGAACTGCATGGCGGCCTCGCGGCACTGGCCGCCGGCGGCGATTCCCGTCGCTACCACCGCATGAACGAGCAGTTCCACCGCGCCATCTATGCCGGCAGCCACAACGATTACCTGGCCGAGCTCACCGCCCTGACGCGCACCCGCCTCTCGCCGTTCAGCCATCTGCAGTTCCGCGCCCTCGGCCGGCTGGGCCATTCGCACGAGGAACATGACCGGGTGGTCGCGGCCATCCTGAGCCGCGACCAGCCTGCCGCTGCGGCCGCGATGCGGCGGCACATCTCCACCGTCGAGATCACCTACGAGCGTCTCGTCGAGGCGCCGTAGGCGCAGCGCGCTTGCCGGTGCATCGGAGCGCGGTTTGGCAGAAATGGTGGGACATCTGGCATTGCTGCCAGGGCGGCGGGTCGGCACAATGAAGCCATGCCGCGCCATCAGCCTAGCCCGCCGCTGCCCGATCCCGAGGCGCCGCCCCGGCGCGTGGTCTTCGCCGTCTTCCCGGATTTCCAGGTGCTCGACCTGACCGGTCCGCTGGCCGTCTTCTACAACGGTGCGCGCACCATCGCCGCCAGCCGCCGGAGCGCCGCTCCCGCCTATCGCACCGAGGTGGTCGCCGCCCGCGCCGGCCGTGTCGACTGCCAGCAAAGCCTCGGCGTCTTCGCCGACCTGAGCTTCGCCGAAACCAAGGGGCCGATCGACACGCTGATCGTCGCCGGCGGCTCGGGGGTGCATCAGGCCGTGCGCGACGGCGCACTGACCGCCTGGCTCCGCCGGACGGCGCCGAACGTGCGCCGGCTTTGCTCGGTCTGCACCGGCGCCTTTGCGCTCGCCGCCGCCGGGCTGCTCGACGGCAAGCGCGCCACCACCCACTGGGCCTCGTGCCAGCGGTTGGCAGAAAGCTATCCGACGATCGCGGTCGAGCCGGACTCGATCTATGTGCGCGACGGCAACACCTATACCTCGGCCGGGGTCACCGCCGGGATGGATCTGGCGCTCGCCCTGGTGGAGGAGGATTTCGGCCGCGACTGCGCCATCACCGCGGCGCGCTGGCTGGTGCTGTTTGCCAAGCGGCCGGGCGGCCAGTCGCAGTTCAGCACCCATCTCGCCGCCCAGGCGGCCGAGCGCGAGCCGGTCCGCCGGCTGCAGGAATGGATCCTGGCGCATCTCGGCGCCGATCTCTCGGTCGCCGCGCTGGCCGACCACGCCGGCATGAGCCCGCGCAACTTCGCCCGCGTCTTTCGCCGCGAGACCGGCGCCACCCCGGCCGATTTTGTCGAGGCCGCGCGCATCGATGCGGCACGGCGCCGGCTCGAGGAGACCGGCCTGCCGGTCGAGCGCGTCGCCGGCGACTGCGGCTTCAGCACGGCGGAACATATGCGCCGTGCCTTCCATCGCCGGCTTGGCGCCAGCCCGCAGCAATATCGCGCCCGCTTCCAGTCCCCTGTCGTCGCTGCCGCGGAGTAGACCAGCCATGAGCATCACCATCGGCCTGCTGCTGTTTCCCGATGCCGAGGAACTTGATTTCGTCGGTCCGTGGGAGGTCTTCACCATGGCCGCCAAGGCCGACAAGGGTGCGGCGGCCGGCCTCAAGGCGGTGCTGATCGCCGAGACGGCGGGCACGGTGCGCTGCGCCAAGGGCATGCGCGTCATCGCCGACCATGGCTTCGCCGATGCGCCAGAGCTCGACGTGCTGCTGGTGCCGGGCGGCATGGGCACGCGGCGCGAGGTGGACAACCGGAAGCTGCTCGACTGGATCGCCGCGGCGGCGAGGCCCTGTCGCTGGGTCACCAGCGTCTGCACCGGCTCCTACCTGCTGGCGGAAGCCGGCCCGGCACGCGGCCGCAACGTCACCACCCACTGGGGCTTCGTCGATACCTTCCGCAAGCGCGGCACGGCCGAGGTGAGGACCGGCGTGCGCTTTGTGCGCGACGGCAACGTGGTGAGTTCGGCCGGGGTTTCCGCCGGCATCGACATGGCGCTCTGGCTGGTCGGGCAGCTATTCGATCCGGCCTATGCCCGGCTGGTCCAGCGCAACATGGAATATGAGCCGGCGCCGCCTTACACGGCGGACGTGTAGTCGGTTTCGGTCTCCGCGAGCCGGCGGAGCGCGCGGATGAAGCCGGCGCGCTCGGCCGCCGGCAGCGGCGCCAGAATGCGCGCCTGGGCGCGGCGCACGGCCGGCGCCACATCGGCGACCAGCGCCGCACCGGCCTCGGTCAGGTGCAGCTCGTTGGCGCGGCCGTCGGCCGCGGTGCGGCGGCGGCGGATCAGCGCGCGGCGGATCAGCCGGCCGATCAGTTCCGCCATGGTGGAGCGGTCGATGCCGGTAAGCCGCACCAGATCGATCTGGTTGACGCCGGGGTTCTGGCCGATGCTCAGCAGCACGGCGAACTGGCGCGGCGTCGGCCCGTCCTCGCCGACCTCCTGCATATAAAGCTCAACCGCGCGCTGCTGCGCCCGGCGCAACAGGTGACCCGGTGCCGCCTGCAGCCGGAACGGCGCCGTGGCGCCATCACCATGCTTTGTCGACCCTTTGCCCATGCCCGTGACGATAGCACGAATTGATCTGTACACGGATCATTTTTTCGGCCTATCCTGGACCCCGTTCACAGGGTGCTGCGGAGGCGGCCATGGAATTCGGCATCCAGTTCTTCCCCGACGTCGGTCCGGCGGAGAAATCCGGCGCCGACTATTGGCGCGAGGCGCTCGAGCTGGTGTCGCTCTGCGACGAGCTCGGCTACAGCCACGTGCGCACGGTGGAGCATTACTTCCATCGCTATGGCGGCTATAGCCCGAACCCCATGGTGTTCCTGGCGGCAGCGGCCATGCGCACGCAAAAGGCGCGGCTGGTCACCGGGGCGGTGCTGCCGGCCTTCAACAACCCGCTCAAGCTCGCCGGCGAACTCGCCATGCTGGACGCGATCTCCGGCGGCCGGCTCGAGGTCGGTTTCGCCCGCGCCTTCCTGCCGCACGAATTCGCCCGCTTCGGCGTGAAGCTCGACGAATCCAAGGCCCGCTTCGACGAGGGCATCGAGCAGGTCGGCCGCCTGCTGGAAGCGGAGAAGGTCAGCATGACCGGCCGCTTCCATTCCTTCCGCGACGTGACGTCGCTGCCGCGGCCGACGCAGCAGCCGCGGCCGCCCTTCTGGGTGGCGGCGCTGGCGACGCCGGAATCCTTCGTGCGCGCCGGCGAGCGCGGCCATTCGATCATGGCCATCCCGATGACCGGCGGCCAGATGGCGGAATTGATGGCCTCCTATCGTGCCGCCTGGCGCAAGGCCGGCCATCCCGGCCGCGGCCGCATCATGCTGGCTTTCCACATGTACTGCGCGGAGACGCGGGCCGAGGCGGCGCGCGTCGCCCGCGAACCGCTCAACGGCTACCTGAAATCCCTGGTCGAAGCGGCCTCCGACTGGATCGCCGGCACCGCCTCGGCCGACTACCCCGGCTACGACAAGATCATCGCCGGCCTGGCGCGCGAGACCTTCGAGAGCCAGGTCGAGAAGGGCGCTGCCTGGGTCGGCACGCCGGCCGAACTGGCGGCGCAGATCAGCGACTACCAAGCCGCCGTCGGCGGCTTCGAGATCGCCTCGCTGCAGGTGAACTTCAATACCCTGCCGGTCGATCTCGCCGCACGCTCCATGCGGCTCTTCGCCACCGAGGTCATGGCGAAGCTCAAGCAGCTTTGAGGGCGCCGAAGCTGGACAGCACCCAGCCGGCGGGCCAGATTATTGGCATGGCCGTGCAACTGCCGACAGACTACGGGTTCAGCCTCAAAGTGCCCGAAGGCGACGACCGCAAGCG
>DATKQA010000298.1:0-2532 GCA_035523835.1 Candidatus Sulfotelmatobacter sp. | reverse complement strand
CGCCCCACACCGGCGCCTGCGGGATGAAATAGATGTAGGCGTCGGGATCGTTCTCCCAGCCTTTGCACTTGAGGATCCAGCCGGGCTGGCCACCGCCGGAGTCATTGCCGGCCCGCGGCGTCGCCTTGCCGAACGCAATGCCCTCGCCGAACTGGCTGTACTCCTTGAGGGGGCCGTGGGCGAGACGCTGCTGGTCGCGCAGCTTGACGCGGCAGAGGTTGAGCACGCCGTCCTGCATCGCAGCCGTGACGCGCTGGCCCTTGCCGCTATGGGTGCGGTGGTACAGCGCGGTGACGATGCCGAGCGCAAGATGCAGGCCGGTGCCGCTGTCGCCGATCTGTGCGCCGGTGACGAGCGGAACGTCGTCACGGAAGCCGGTGGTGGAGGCAGCGCCGCCAGTGCACTGGGCGACGTTCTCATAGACCTTGCAGTCTTCGTACGGCCCCGGGCCAAAGCCCTTGATCGAGGCGACGATCATCTTCGGGTTGATGCTCTGGATCTTCTCCCAGGGAAAGCCCATGCGATCGAGCACGCCGGGGCCGAAGTTCTCGACCAGCACGTCGCACTTCTTGATGAGCTCGGTCAGGACTTCCTTGCCCTTCGGGTTCTTGGTGTCGAGCGTGATCGAACGCTTGTTGTGGTTCAGCATGGTGAAATACAGGCTGTCCACGTTCGGGATGTCCTGCAACTGCCCGCGCGTGATGTCGCCGACGCCGGGGCGTTCAACCTTGATCACGTCGGCGCCGAACCAGGCGAGCAGCTGCGTGCAGGTCGGTCCCGACTGGACGTGGGTGAAATCGAGAATGCGAACGCCCGTCAGCGCCTTGGTCATGATATGGTTCTCCTCAAAACTACTATGTTTCTTGTCGTTCCACCTGCGCGGGGAATGACGTGGGTGGTGACTTACTTCTTCTTCAGCACGCTCTGCGGATTGAGATTGCCGATGCGGCCGCTTTCGCTGCCGGCGGCGGGATCGATCACGGCGTTGATCAGCGTGGGCTTGCCGGAATCCATCGCCGCATTCACGGCGCGCTTGAGTTCGTCGGGCGAGGTGGCATTGACGCCGACGCCGCCGAACGCCTCCATCATCTTGTCGTAGCGCGCGCCCCTGACGAACACGGTGGTTGCGGGATCGCTGCCCGCCGAGTTGACGTCGGTGCCGCGATAGATGCCGTCGTTGTTGAAGATGACGACGCAGATCGGCAGGTTGTAGCGGCAGATGGTCTCGACCTCCATGCCGGAGAAGCCGAAGGCGCTGTCGCCTTCCACCGCGAGCACCGGCTTGCCGGTTTCGACGGCAGCGGCGATCGCCGAACCCATGCCGATACCCATCACGCCCCAGGTGCCGACGTCGAGCCGCTTACGCGGCTGATACATGTCGATCACGCCGCGGGCGAGATCGAGCGTATTGGCGCCTTCATTGACCAGGATTGCGTCGGGCCGCTCCTTGACGATGGTGCGCAGCGCGCCGAGCGCGCCATGATAGTCCATCGGCGACTTGTTGTTCATCAGGCGCGGCGCCATCTTGGCCACGTTCTCCTCGCGCTTGGTCTTCACCGCGCCGGTCCAGTCAGCGGGTGCCGAGGGCCAGCTGCTGCCCATCGCCTCGATCAACGATGTGACGCAGGAGCCGATATCGCCGACGACGGGCGCGACGATCTCGACGTTGGAATCCATTTCCTTCGGCTCGATGTCGACCTGGATGAACTTCTTCGGCGCTTCGCCCCAGGTCTTGCCCTTGCCGTGCGACAGCAGCCAGTTGAGGCGGGCGCCGATCAGCATGACGACATCGGAGTCCTTCAGCACCGTGGAGCGCGCCGCGCCCGCGCATTGCGGATGCGTGTCAGGCAACAGGCCCTTGGCCATGCTCATGGGCAGGAAAGGAATGCCGCTCTTTTCAACCAGCGTCTTGATCGCCTCGTCGGCCTGCGCATAGGCCGCGCCCTTGCCGAGGATGATGAGGGGCCGTTTGGCAGCCTTGAGCACGTCGAGCGCGCGCTTCACTGCGACAGGCGAGGGGATCTGCGCAGGCGCGGCATCGATCACCTTCACCAGCGATTTCGCGCCTGCATCGGCGTTTATCACTTGCGCGAACAGCTTTGCCGGCAGATCGAGATAGACGCCGCCCGGCCGTCCCGACACCGCGGCGCGAATGGCGCGTGCAAGGCCGATGCCGATGTCCTGGGCGTGCAGCACGCGGTAGGCCGCCTTGCAGAGCGGCTTCGCGATCGCGAGCTGGTCCATTTCCTCGTAATCGCCCTGCTGCAGGTCGACGATCTCGCGCTCGGAGGAGCCGGAGATCAGGATCATCGGGAAACAGTTGGTCGTGGCATGGGCGAGCGCGGTCAGACCGTTGAGAAAGCCGGGCGCGGAAACAGTCAGGCACACGCCGGGCTTCTTGGTCAGGAAGCCCGCGATCGCCGCCGCATAGCCGGCATTCTGCTCGTGACGGAAGGAGAGCACGCGGAGCCCGGCGGCCTGCGCCATGCGGCCGAGGTCGGTGATCGGAATCCCCGGTACGTTGTAGATCGT
>DATKQA010000297.1:0-2488 GCA_035523835.1 Candidatus Sulfotelmatobacter sp. | reverse complement strand
GCGACCAGATGACGAGATCGGCGAGCTTGCCGACCTCGACAGAGCCCACGTGCCGGGCGATGCCCTGGGCGATGGCGGGATTGATGGTGTATTTCGCCACGTAGCGCTTGGCGCGCTCGTTATCGTTGTCGCCGCGCTCCTCGGCCAGCCGGCCGCGTTGCCGCTTCATCTTGTCGGCGGTCTGCCAGGTGCGGATGATGACCTCGCCGACCCGGCCCATGGCCTGGCTGTCGGAGGAGATCATGGAGAAGGCGCCGAGATCGTGCAGGATGTCCTCGGCAGCGATGGTCTCGCGGCGGATGCGGCTTTCGGCGAAGGCGACATCCTCAGGGATCTTCTGGTCGAGGTGATGGCAGACCATGAGCATGTCGAGATGCTCGTCGAGGGTATTCACCGTATAGGGCCGCGTCGGGTTGGTCGACGACGGCAGCACGTTGGCCTCGCCGCACAGCCGGATGATGTCGGGCGCATGGCCGCCGCCGGCACCTTCCGTGTGGAAGGCATGGATGGTGCGTCCCTTGAAGGCGGCGATGGTGTCCTCGACGAAGCCGGATTCGTTCAAGGTGTCGGTATGGATCGCCACCTGCACGTCATAGTCATCGGCAACCGACAGGCAGGCATCGATGGCGGCCGGCGTGGTGCCCCAGTCCTCGTGCAGCTTCAGCCCGCAGGCCCCGGCCTTGACCTGCTCGACCAGGCCCGGCGCCTGCGACGCATTGCCCTTGCCGAAGAAGCCGAGGTTCATCGGAAAGGCTTCCGCCGCCTGCAGCATGCGCGCCATGTGCCAGGGACCGGGCGTGCAGGTCGTCGCCGAGGTTCCCGCCGCCGGCCCGGTGCCGCCGCCCATCATGGTGGTGACGCCGGAATAGAGCGCCTCGCCGATCTGCTGCGGCGCGATGAAATGAATATGCACGTCGATGCCGCCGGCGGTGACGATCTTGCCCTCGCCGGCGATGGCCTCCGTACCGGGGCCGATGACGATGTCGATCCCGGGCTGCACGTCCGGATTGCCGGCCTTGCCGATGGCGGCGATACGTCCGTCCTTCAAGCCGATGTCGGCCTTCACGATACCCCAATGGTCGAGGATGAGGGCGTTGGTAATGACGGTGTCGACGGCGCCTTCCGCCCGGCTGCGCTGGCTCTGGCCCATGCCGTCGCGGATCACCTTGCCGCCGCCGAACTTGACCTCCTCGCCGTAGATGGTGCGGTCCGCCTCCACCTCGATGAAGAGTTCGGTGTCGGCCAGGCGCACGCGGTCGCCGACGGTCGGGCCGAACATGTCGGCATAGGCCCGGCGGGCGATGCGGGTCGCAACGTTGGCGCCGACGGTCGCGGCGCCGGGCGCCGCCAGCGCGCCGCCGACCTTGCCGTTGAAACCCTGCACGATGCGCGCGCCGGCATAGGCCACCAGGCGCACGGTGCGCTTCTGGCCCGGCTCGAAGCGCACGGCGGTGCCGGCGGCGATATCAAGCCGATAGCCGCGCGCCTTCTCGCGGTCGAAATCGAGCGCCGGGTTGGTCTCGTAGAAATGATAGTGCGAACCGACCTGGATCGGCCGGTCGCCGGTGTTGGCCACGTCGAGCATAATCGTCGGCCGGCCCTGGTTGATCTCGATTTCGCCGTCGCGGGTGATGATGTCGCCGGGTTGCATCGCAGGTCCTCAGCGGATCGGATGATGCACGGTGACCAGCTTGGTCCCGTCGGGAAAAGTCGCCTCCACCTGGATCTCGGCGATCATCTCGGCGACGCCCTCCATGACCTGCTCGCGCCGCAGCACGCTCGCCCCGTCGCGCATCATCTCGGCGACCGACCGCCCGTCGCGCGCGCCCTCGACCACGAAGTCGGTGATCAGCGCCACGGCTTCCGGATGATTGAGCTTCACCCCCCGCTCCAGCCGGCGGCGCGCCACGGCCGCCGCCATGGCGACCAGCAGTTTATCCTTTTCCCGCGGCGTGAGGTTCATTTTCGTCCCCCATATCAGAGCTCAGTTATAGCAGACCTTCGGCAGCGCCGGCGGCAGGCCCAGGGCGGCATGCCGCAGCGCGCCGAGCAGGCGCACCGTCGCCTGGCGCACGGCAACGGCTGGTCCGATAAGCCGCGTCAGCAGCAGCCCGTTGACCAGTGTGCTGCCGGCACGGCATCCCGCCTCGGCGGTGACGGCACGGGCGAGCGCGAGCAGGTCTGCCGCCTCGCCGCCGACATAGACCGCGGTGCCCAACGCCTCGGCGCCGGCGAGCGCCGCCGGATCGGCGAAGATGGCGGGCAGGTCGCCGGCCAGCCTGAGCACGTCGGTCCAGACCAGCCGGCCGCCGCGCCGTATCGACCAGCGGTCGAAGAGCGAGCCGCGGCGGAAGCTCTCGCCGCGCGCCAGCCGGCCGAAGACCAGGATGTCCGAGGCGAGAAGCCGGCCCGCACCATCGACATCGAAATGCGCCTGGCGCCGCACCTCGGCGCCGTCGAACAGGATGGCCTCCTGCGGCAGCCATTC
>DATKQA010000296.1:0-6161 GCA_035523835.1 Candidatus Sulfotelmatobacter sp. | reverse complement strand
TCTCCGGCGCCGCGCCCGTGCCCTACCCGCTATACGAGAGCAATGGCTTCAGCTTCTCGGCCGAGGAGGTGCTGGCCAAGATCACCCCGCGCACCCGGCTGATGATCGTCAATTCGCCGGCCAATCCGACCGGCGGCGTGGTGCCGAAGGCCGAGCTCGACCGGCTGGTGCAGGGCCTGGAGCGGTACCCGCAAGTCGTGGTCCTGTCGGACGAGATCTACGCCCGCATGGTCTATGGCAACCAGGCCCATGCCAGCCTGCTGCCCTACGAGGCGATCCGCGACCGGCTGATCCTGCTCGACGGTTGGTCGAAGACCTATGCCATGACCGGCTGGCGGCTCGGCTGGGGCCTCTGGCCGAGGGGGCTGGCCGAGCTTGCCACCCGGCTCGCCATCAACGTGCACTCCTGCGTCAATGCCGCCACCCAGTTCGCCGGCATCGCCGCCCTGACCGGGCCGCAGGATTCGGTCGACCTGATGATGCGGGCCTTCGGCGAACGGCGCGCCGTGATCGTCGCGGAATTGAACCGGCTGCCCGGTGTGCGCTGCACCAATCCGGGCGGCGCCTTCTATGCCTTCCCCAACATCGCCGGCACCGGCTTCTCCGCCCGCACGCTGCAGGACCGCTGGCTCGAGGAGGTCGGCGTCGCCACCATCGCCGGCACCAGCTTCGGCGCCGAAGGCGAGGGCTATATCCGCTTCTCCTATGCCAATTCGACGGAAAACATCCGCGAGGCCATCCGCCGGATCGCCGGCTGGCTGGCGGAGAACCGGCCGCCGGCAAAAAATTGATTGCCTATTTCGGCGCCATGCCGCACAAAAACGCGGCGTCGAAACATGCAACCGGCCGGTCCGGGCCGCTCAATTGTGCAGAAATGCAGTGTTCACAGCACGTTGGCGGTTGGCACGGCCCATGCTAATTGCGCCAGTGGGCTGGTGATCGGCGCCCGCCGATGGCCCGAAGTCCGGTAAGCGTCCTCCTGCCGTAAAGGCGATCGATAGATGAAGAAGATCGAAGCCATTATCAAACCGTTCAAGCTGGACGAGGTCAAGGAAGCCCTGCACGAGGTCGGGTTGCAGGGCATCACCGTGACCGAGGCCAAGGGCTTCGGCCGCCAGAAGGGCCATACCGAGCTCTACCGCGGCGCGGAATATGTCGTGGATTTCCTGCCCAAGGTGAAGATCGAGCTGGTGCTCGAGGACAGCCTGGTCGAACGCGCGATCGAGGCCATCCAGCAGGCCGCCCGCACCGGGCGCATCGGCGACGGCAAGATCTTCGTCAGCAACATCGAAGAAGCGATCCGCATCCGCACCGGCGAGCGCGGCGCCGAAGCCATCTGACGGAACCGAGCATGCCCAAGACCCCCGCCCGAGCCAAAGCCACCCCCGCCAAACCGAGCAACGCCAAACCAACCAGGAAAGCCGACATGTCCAACGCCAAGAACGTTCTGAAGATGATGAAGGACAAGGAGGTCAAGTACCTCGATCTCCGCTTCACCGATCCGCGCGGCAAGATGCAGCATCTGGCGATGGACGCCAGCATGGTCGACGAAGCCATGTTCGAAGAAGGGGTGATGTTCGACGGCTCGTCGATCGCCGGTTGGAAGGCGATCAATGAATCCGACATGACCTTGATGCTCGACCCGGCGACGGCGGTGATCGATCCGTTCTCGGCGCAGACCATGATGATGATCTTCTGCGACGTGCTCGAACCCGCGACCATGCAGCCCTACAGCCGCGATCCGCGCTCGGTGGCCAAGGCGGCGGAGAAGTACGTGCAGTCGACCAAGATCGCCGACACCGCCTTCTTCGGTCCGGAGGCGGAGTTCTTCGTGTTCGACGACGTCCGCTTCAAGTCGGGCATGAACGAGCACTTCATCTTTATCGACGACATCGAAGGGCCGTACAATTCGGGCAAGGTCTACGATGGCGGCAACAGCGGCCATCGCCCGCCGATCAAGGGCGGCTATTTCCCGGTGGCTCCGGTCGATTCCGGCTCCGACCTGCGCGGCGAGATGCTGTCGGTGATGCACGACATGGGGCTCGAGGTCGAGAAGCACCACCACGAGGTGGCGCCGAGCCAGCACGAGCTCGGCATCAAGTTCGGCACCCTGGTGAAGTGCGCCGACAACATGCAGCTCTACAAGTACGTGGTGCAGAACGTCGCCCATTCCTACGGCAAGACGGCGACCTTCATGCCGAAGCCGATCAAGGGCGACAACGGCTCGGGCATGCATGTGCACCAGTCGCTGTGGAAGGGCGGCAAGCCGATGTTCGCCGGCTCGGGCTATGCCGACCTGTCGGAACTGGCGCTGCACTATATCGGCGGCATCATCAAGCACGCCAAGGCGATCAACGCCTTCACCAATCCGACGACGAACAGCTACAAGCGGCTGATCCCGGGCTTCGAGGCGCCGGTGCTGCTCGCCTATTCGGCGCGCAACCGCTCCGCCTCCTGCCGCATCCCCTTCGCCAACAGCCCGAAGGGCAAGCGCGTCGAGGTTCGCTTCCCGGACCCGCTGGCCAATCCCTATCTCGGCTATACCGCGATGCTGATGGCCGGCCTGGACGGCATTCAGAACAAGATCCATCCCGGCGATCCCATCGACAAAAACCTCTACGATCTGCCGCCGGAGGAGCTGAAGAAGGTGCCGACGGTGTGCGGCAGCCTGCGCGAGGCGCTGCAGAATCTTGACGAGGACCGCGCCTTCCTGAAGAAGGGCGGCGTGTTCAGCGACGACCTGATCGACAGCTACATGGAACTGAAGCTGGAAGAGGTGCATGCCTTCGAGCACACCCCGCACCCGATCGAGTTCCAGATGTACTACTCCGGCTGATCACGGCATAGCGACCGGGGGACGCGAGGGCCGCTGCGACAGCAGCGGCCTTTTGCTTGCCCGACCGCACCGCAGCACGCCGACGCCATGCTCTGGCTGCAACCGTGCGGCACAAAACGGTTGCTTGTTTGTCTTGCGCTAAACTGAAAGCTTTCCTATGCATTTCATTGCGTAGATTCGTTGCGTAGAGGGGACCTGCCCGTGCCGACTGAAATCCGCCGCATCGTCTTCAGTATCGCCGAGACGCTGGATGCCATCAGCGACTACAACAAGCTGCCGCAAAACAACGCCAAGCTGCCGCCGGGCACCATCGACGGCTGCGTGGTGAAGGACGAGGCCGACGGCATCGTACGCCTCGACATTCGCGATACCGACGGCCAGCATCACGACCATATCCTGCCGCACGCCGCGGTCGGCGCGGCGCTGCTGCGCTATTGCCGCACGGCCAAGATCCCGCTGCCGAAGCGCGGCCAGAAGTCATTGCAGGTGGTGGGCGACAATGTCGCCCTCTACATCGAGATCCGCACCGACAGCAAGCCGCTCGAGGAAGCCGCCAAGACCTGAAGCGGCGGGCCTGGCGTCAGCGCGCGTCGGCCACCCGCTCCAACGGCGAGCGCGGCAGCGGAATGCTCTCGATGCGCACGCGCGCCGAGCCGACCCGCTTCATGCCGAGCTGCTGCGCCGCCTTGAGGCTCACGTCGATGATGCGGCCCTTGACATAGGGACCGCGGTCGTTGATGCGCACGACAACGACCCGATGGTTCTGCAAATTGGTGACCAGCACCCAGCTATTGAACGGCAGGCTGCGGTGCGCCGCGGTGAGCTTGTTCTGATCGAAAGTCTCGCCGCTCGCCGTGCGATGGCCCTGGCGCGGACCGCCGTACCACGAGGCCCGGCCGGTCTGGCGGAAGGTCGTATCGGTAACCGGCAGTTGCTGTTTCGCGGCGAACTGCTGGAGGGTGCTGAACGGAGTTCCTTCGGGCTGGTCATTGGCGAGCGCGACGTCGACGCCAATGAACGTGACAGCGACAGTCAGCACGGCAGCAATCGAAGTACGTCGGTTCATCACCTGGCCCCCCTCGCTGTGTTTCGACGCGTTGTGCTTCGACGCGCGATGGAACTCCCTCATAGGATGCGGCAGTCAAGCCTTCACTCTATGCGGTCGCCGTCATACGAGCAACCGCTCATCACTGGCAAATGTCAAAGGAGAGGCGCTTTGTGACAGATTTCGGCGCCGAAGGCAACCGCCGATGCCAGGCGCCCGGGAGACGCGGCGGATTGCCGCGACCTACGCCGCGGCCCGCACGGCGGCGAAGGTCGCGTTGGCACGCGCGCAGAGCGCCTCGTCGGCCAGGATCAAGGCGGTACAGAACGACAGCCGCGCGCCGGTGCGCAGAACGCTCGGCCGCACCTCGAGCCACTGGCCGACTTTCGCTGCGCCGATGAAATCCATCGCCAGGTTGACCGTCACCAGTCCTGCCGACACCTCGGCGCCGGCCGCGCGCAGAAGCTCGCCGCAGCTCAGGCCCATGGCATTGTCCGCCAGCGCGGCGATCAGGCCGCCGTGGACGAAGCCGCGGCTGTTGGCATGCGCCGGTCCGGCGCGCAGCCCGATCCGAACCGCGCCGTCGACGTGCCGCGAATAGAGCGGCTCCCAGGGGTCGGTCAGGCCGCTGCGGCGAAAATGCCGCACGAAGCCGTCGGGCACGCCGGCGTCCGTCATCGGCCGCTCCTTGCACAGGATTGAAACATTTGATATAGACCAGTCTATATAATCTGATGCCATCGCGCAAGGACGGGGGCCGGGGATCGATGTCGGCCGCGGCAATTCACCGGGGTGCCATCGTTGGGAGCGCGGTGGCGCTGTTTCGCCAGCAGGGCTATGCGGCGACGGGGCTCAACCAGATCCTGGCTGCGAGCGGCGCGCCCAAGGGCTCGCTCTACCATTACTTTCCCGCCGGCAAGGCGGCGATCGGCGCCGAGGCGGTGCGTACGGCCGGCGCCACGGTCGCCGCCACCCTCGCCGCCCTTACCGCCAGGGCGCGCTCGCCCGGCGCGCTGATCGCGGCCTACTGCCGGCTGCTGGCCGGCTGGATGGCGCAATCGGGCTATCGCGACGGCTGTCCGATCGCCACGACCCTGCTGGAAATGGCGCCGGAGGACGAAGCCATCCGCCGCGCCGGCGAAGCGGCCTTCGCCGCCTGGGCCGCGGTGATCGAAACCTCGCTCGGCAAGCATGGCATCGGCCGGCGCCGCGCCCGCCGCCTGGCCTGGCTCGCCAGTGCCGCCATCGAGGGTGCGCTGGTGCAGACGCGCGTGGTGAGGCACGCCGGGCCGCTGCGTGACGCCGCGGCGGAACTGAAGGCGATGTTCGACCTGGCCGCTGGCGGATCAGACTCTAGGCGGCCGGCGGCGGCGGTTTCACAAGTTCCAACCCGTGCTGCGCCGCCGCTGCGGCCGCCGTCTCGCCGCCGGCGACCTGCACGGTCGGGTAGGCGAACTTGATGCCGTTCTGGTCGAAGGCGGTCTTGACCATCGCCAACGCGCGGCGGCGGATCAGCGCCTGCTGGTTCGGCCTGGTCTTCATCTTGAGGCGGAGCTGCACCGCATAGTCGCCGAACTGCTCGATGCCCTGCATCTTCAGCGGCTCGAGGATCTGCGGCGCGAACTCCGGGTCTTGCGCGAGCTCGGCACCGATCTTCTTGACGATCTTGCGCACCTTGTCGACGTCGGTGTCGTAGGTCACGCCGATGGTCATCTTGTCGATGACCCAGTCGCGGCTCATGTTCTCGACCGCGCCGAGCATGCCGAAAGGCACGGTGAAGACCGGCCCGCGGTTGTGCCGGAGCTTGACCGAGCGCAGGCTGAAGGATTCGACGGTGCCCTTGTAGTGGCCGCTCTGGATGAATTCGCCGACGCGGAAGGCATCGTCGAGCAGGTAGAAGATGCCGCTGATGATGTCCTTCACCACCGTCTGCGCGCCGAAGCCGACGGCGACGCCGACCACCCCGGCGCCGGCAATCAGCGGCCCGATCTCGACCCCGAGCGCCGAGAGCGCCATCAGCGCGGTCATGGTCAGGAGCACGATGAACAGCACGTTGCGCAGAATCGGCAGCAGGGTCTGCACGCGGGCATGGCGGTGCGCCTCCGGCGTGTCGGGCGCCGGCGGCTCGCTGCCGGCGGCGAGCTTGCGATCGATCAGCGAGCGCACCACGCGCCAGGCGAAGTCCGCCAGCAGCAGGATCACCGCTGCGCTCAGCACGCCGCGCAGCAGACGCTTCGCCATCGTGTCGCCCATGGTCATCGCACCGACATCGATGTCGAG